>NZ_JBNNTW010000013.1:78397-78604 GCF_050279145.1 Lysinibacillus sp. NPDC094177
TAATAATTTCATTACTTTATAAGCTAATCAAAGGAGGAATCATTCATGCGTTTTGAAACATTTAAACCAACTCAATGTAACGAACAACATGGCATTACTATCAACATTACTATCTCTAAAGAACGTTAATAATTTCATTACTTTATAAGCTAATCAAAGGAGGAATCATTCATGCGTTTTGAAACATTTAAACCAACTCAATGTAAC
>NZ_JBNNTW010000013.1:78702-108536 GCF_050279145.1 Lysinibacillus sp. NPDC094177
ACGAACAACATGGCATTACTATCAACATCACTATCTCTAAAGAAAGATAATTTAATAATTAAAGGGTAACTAAAATTTTAGTTACTCTTTAATTTTATATAAAATCTAGCTTTACAAAAGGAGGAGTTTTTTTGAAATGTTACTGGTTAAAAAGAGGTATGTTTTGGACATTAAAAGATGACACCGTGTATTTTTACTTTAATGATTCAAAAAATAAAACAGGTATTCATTGTGATGATTCAACAAAATTATTTAACCTTTTAGAACTTTTAAAACAACCTATCGATCTGGATAATATTATAAAAAACAACCCCTATAACTCAATTGATTTATTAACTACAGCTTTAAATTTTCTACTAGACCAAGGGTTTATTTATTATGAAAATGAGGAGGAATATGAATCAGTTTACGAAAAAAGATTGGCAAATTATATAGGAAAGTTCCCTAAATGTAACTATTATAATTTCAAAAAAGATGTTAAAGATATTTCTACATGTTTAATTGGTGTAGGTACAGCTGGTAGTTACATTCCTGAACTGTACTTTAAAATGGGATTTAATAATTTAATCTTAATTGATAATGACTTTGTGGAAGAACATAATATTTTATCACAAAATTTTTTAAGAGAAGATATTAATAATCCAAAGGTTACAGTTTTAAAAAACCGCTATAAATCCGAGTCTAATAATATTGAAGCTATTAAAACAAGAGTTGAAAGTTTTGAACACTTATATGAAATAGTTAATTTAGAAACGATAAATTACATTTTATTATTTGCTGATGACTATGATTTAACTTTAGATATTATAAAAAAATCATTTTCTATTAATCCGCATATAAATATAATTTTAAGTGGTTACAGTTCTTTTGAAGTAGAAAACTTGTTAATTAATACTGAGAATAAAGAAGTATTTATTAAAGCTTTAGAAGAAGATTTACTTAATTTTAAATCTTTAGATGATGTGATAATAGAAAATAGTGGATCAATTTTAGATTCATTTTATATTGCATTTGGAACTTTGAAGATTATGATTGATCATGCGATTAACCTTAATAAAACCGAGTATGCGATTTTCAACCATCTTAATAATGATAGTTTTATAGGTTCTATATTTGAATATAATTTGAGGGAAAATAGTACTGATAATCGTATTAAATCCTTATTATATCAAGATTCTTTCTCTAAACAAGAAAATGCGAATTGGATAAGTCCATTATCCTTAGATAATATAAATAAAAACAACAAAATTTCCACACCAGTTATAGATAAAGTAATGCATAACTATATTTATCTAGAAAAGTTTAATATGTCTTCTTATAACAAAATTCTAAGTTTTAAAAATAAAATTCCGACACCTAATAACCTCAAAAATCAAAATATAAGTAAAAATAAAAATGAATTATTAAATATTTTCCAAAGATATCTTTTTGAAAATTTCAACGAAAATATTACTAATAAACTTTCGAAAATAATGAAAAATGGATACTTATATACGAATCAAAATCTTTATGGTGATAACGATTATGTAACTCTTAAACTTAAGGATAGTATTGCTATTTATTGCCCTTTAACTGAAGATATAAATTCTCTAAATTATTTAATCCATGAATTATTGCATGCTATTTACTATTTAAATGATAATGATGATCTTTATGATCATGAAAAATTTGTCTATAAACATCATATTAAATTTTTAAATGAATTTGATAATATACCTTTAATAAACCAATTAAAAGAAATTTTCATTTTTAGTACTTTGCATACTTACTTAACTTATTCAATTAGTTGCGAATATGAAAAATATACCTATTTAAACAAGTTAGATGACTTTTATAAGGTTTGGGCAGTTGAAAATTCCGAGTTATATTATATATTATCTAGTAATATAAGCACTTACAATATACTCAATTCATATAAATATGTATATGCTATTAATCAAAATCTCCAAGAGTTTTTAAATCTACTTTCTAAAAACCAAAAAATCAATAAAGAGTTAATCCATTGAATTTATTTAAAGACCATATTCTAAGAAAAATTGTCTTATCAGCTTCTTTATCCAAAATTGGAGATATTCTTTATTATATTGCTTTAATGACATATGCTTCTTCTCTGCCAAATTATAAACTAGCCATTGCTTTAGTTACGTTTTCTGAAACCTTACCTTCAATACTAGCTTTCTTCACAGGGGCTTTAGCCGATAAAACTAAAGATAAAATTAATGTAATTTTTATAACTACTTCAATTCGCATTACTATATATATATTAGTAGGTATAGCTATTGGATTTGACAAAGGGATTGCTATTTTAATATTAATAGTAATTTTAAACTTAATTTCTGATTTCATCGGAGAATATGAAGATGGCTTATATATCCCCATATTAGTATCTTCCATTAAAGATGAAAATAAATTAGAAAATATTCTTGGATATTATCAAGCAATAATCAATATTGCTAATTTAGTAGGTCAATCTTTAGGCGCATTCCTTATTATATATTTGACATATTCATATCTTTCTTATTTAAATAGTTTTACTTTTTTACTTTCTTTAATTATTGTTTTTATGATTAAAGGAACACTTAAAAATAATTTAAATGAGTATTACGACAAAAATGAGATTAGTTTTGAAAATAAATCAGACTTTAAAAATAGAAAATTGAAAAGAATCAGCCGGTTTATTAGGGATATCTTCAATACTCTTAAAAAACTTAAAAATAACCAGTTAATTTTTACAGAAATAATGATTATTTCTATATTAAACGGCTTACTAGCAGCAATTTCTCCATTAATTTTAATCAAAATTACAGAAAATAAGGAAATGCTTATAGCAAGCACCACTTCAACAACTTTAAGTGTTCTAATGGTCACGTTAACCATCGCAACATTACTTGGAAATACATTAGGAGTTTCATTGTTAAAAAACTTTAACTGCTTGAAAATAATTCAACTAATCATACTATTTGTAGGCTCTCTATTTACCATTCTATTATTTAATAATTTAATTTTAATACTCATGAATTTATTTGCAGTGATGTTTTTTGTAGCCGTTGTTACACCTAAACTTACTGCAGAGATTATTAATAACTTAGAACCTGAATTTTTAGCGACAAATATAGGTATTTTAAATACCATCTTGACAATTATTGGACCTATCATTACAATGACTATTTCTTCAATTATTATCTTAGTTTCATTTGATATAATTTTATTATCAATAATAGGTATTACATTAATAATGTATATTATCACTATACGTATCAACCGGAAAAACAATATCATTTTTTCAAAAACCCCGGAAGATATAAATTAAAAAACATCTCTCTATACAAGTGAGATGTTTTTTTCCATCATAGTGATGTCATAAGGAAATATATTATCAAAAACATTCTTCTATTTATTCAATATCCCCCTAAAGTGTCTACATACTCATTAATAGAAGTATAATTAGTATTGTTATTATGCAATGGCAAATTACAAAGAATCCATAAACCAATTCAATTTGGTGGTTAATGGGATATATAATTTTATGTCACCATAAATTTCATAATTATGTAAATCCTCTTTAGGGTATAGCCAACAAAAGGAAAACTCTATGGGTTAAGAGTTATTAACTTTAAGACCCAGCAAATATTATGACAAATTTTAGTTACAACGTAAAATCAAACTTTTCCTTTAAATACATCAGATGGTTCTGTTTACCTATTTTATCACCCAAAAAATCCATAACTTTTATAGATGTTTCTAATAATTCTCTCCCTTTTTCTTTATTTCCATAAGAATATTCAAATATCCCTTTTAAATAATTAAGTTTATTAATTTCAAAATATAATTGTCTCTTTCCAATTAATTTCGATGTAAATCCTAATACATATTTCATATCTTCAATTTTCCCTTGTTCAAATGAAATCGTAATTATATTTAATGCGATATGAATTAATTTTAATCTTAGGTCATCAGCTAACATATACGAAGCATCTATTTTTTTTTGAATTTCAGTTAGAATCAACAGAATTGTAGAGTATTCTAAGCAAATTAACGAGTTTCCAAAAATCGAAATTTCATAATCTCCGAAATAATCTACTCCCATTAAGAATTCACTAAGGGCTTCGGCTTCTTTAATATCTATCTTTCCAAAAGATTGGTCAATATTATAAATAATTGATTTCATCATAATTGAATTCAAATAATGAAAATGCATATTATTTTTTTTATATAGCTCTAACTCTTTATTATATAAATATTTTAAAGCAAGTATATTATTATTTGAATATGCTAAGTTCAGTTCTTTTAAAAGTTCTTTATATGAAGAATTATATTCAGTTATATTCATAAACTCATCAAAACCTATATTCAGTCTATTTAATAATTCTAATAAATATGAAAATGTTATTTCTGTTTCATTTCTTTCAAACTTTGAAAGAAATGAAATGCTCATTAAATCTTGTGAAAGCTCTTTCAATGTTAGCTCTTTTGACTTTCTTAAGTTTTTTATATAGTAACCAAATCCCAAAAAATCACCCCTAGAATTATGTAAATATTCACTTTGTTAATGTAATAAATTGCAAATTATAATATATATACCCGATAATAGCAGTTCTACTTACACACAAATTTCATTGGTCTATAAATTACCTATTAAATATGTCAATAAATAATTTCAACCTTTAATATTAGATTTTATAGATGTCCTTATTTTAAATCGTAGCATCAATTTCAAAATCATTAAAATCAATCTTTGTTTATTTTCCAACATTTTTTGATAATTACAAAAACTAGAGCCATTTAATTCTCCGTTTCTTTATATAATTTCCGACTTTAACTAATTCTAAAATCAATCTTTGTTCACTTTTGACCAAAGATTGATAATCTAGTCTCAAAAGCTCCTAGAATTGAGCTTTCCGTTACTTTAAAGAGTTCCCACTTTAGTGGAACACCAAGTATTTCCTTAGCTATAATGAATCTAATTGTATTTTTTTAATTATTCTAACATTAATGCTAGGTCTGCGGATTATACTGATAGTATGTAAGTTTTTCACTATTAGGGAGGGGGAAGATTATGCAGAAAACACGTATCTTCGGTTTTTTACTTGTACTGATGGTTATTGTCTTAGCTGCTTGTAGTAGTGATAACAAGACTTCTACAAAAGATGCAACAGATAGCAAAACGTCCGATTCTGAAAAGACAGATGTTGCAGCTAAACCATCTGGAAAGCTTGTGATTTATACGGGGCGCGATGAGAAAATGGTGCAAAAGGTAATCGATCAGTTTAATGAGAAGTACCCGGACATTAAAGTGGAATTTTTAACGATGGGCGCACAGCAAATTTTAGAGCGCCTACGTGGTGAAAAAGCAAATCCTCAGGCTGATTTTTGGTGGGGCGGTACGCAATCTGCACTAACTGTCGGCGCCAATGAAGGTCTGCTTCAAGCTTGGAAACCGAGCTTTAACGACTCCATTGATGCAGCTTATAAAGATGCAGATGGTCGCTGGTTTGGTGAAATGTTACTGCCAGAAGTCATTATGATTAACAAGGATGTATTAACGAAAGAAACGGGTCCACAAGATTGGGATGATTTATTAGATCCAAAGTGGAAGGATAAAATTTTAATTCGTGGTGTGTTAGCATCTGGAACGATGCGTACTATTTATTCATCTATGATTTTACGTCAAGGTGCAGATTCACCTGAGAAGGGCTACGATTGGTTATTAAAATTAGATGCCAACACGAAGGAATATACACAAGATCCAAATGCACTTTATTTAAAGATGACACGACAAGAAGGCAGTGTTTCTTTATGGAATTTGCAAGATATTTTATTAAAGAAATATACGACTGATTATCCGTTTGACTATATTTACCCAAAAAGTGGTGCGCCGATTTTAGTTGATGGCGTTGCAGTTGTAAACAATGCTAAAAACTCAGAAAATGCAAAGCTCTTCACAGAATTCATATTTGAAAAAGCTATGGTGACTCAACTAGCCAACGATTACTATCAAATTCCTACTCGCTCAGATATCGATAAAGCAGCAATGCCTGAGTGGTATAAAGAATTAGATTTAAAAACGTTTGATATTGATTGGCAGCTCATGACTGAGAAAGAAGCCGAATGGATGGAGTATTGGGATAACAATATTAAAGGACGCGGGAAAAAATGACCGATTAATCAGTAACTCAAACATCTACGAATATTGTTCATGTTTATAAGCCTCGAGTATATTTTTGCTCGAGGCTTCATGTAACTAATTTTCTAACTAGAAAGGAGCATTTCACTTGAAAAGTGTCAAAATAGAAAATGTCTCTAAGAAATTCGGTCAAATTCATGGCGTAAAAGATTTAGATCTTCATATTAAAGCTGGTGAATTTTTCACGTTCCTCGGTCCAAGTGGTTGTGGGAAAACGACAACGCTAAGGATGATAGCGGGCTTTTATTACCCAAGCGAAGGGAAAATTCTTTTTGATGATTTTGATGTGACAAGGCTTCAACCTAATAAACGGAATATCGGTATGGTGTTTCAAAATTATGCCCTCTTTCCACATATGACGGTAGATGAAAATATTGCCTTTGGCTTACAAGTAAGAAAATTTTCGAAGGCGGAGATCAAGCAAAAGGTTGACCGTATTAGAGGGCTTGTCCATTTATCGCAATATGGGAATAGGAAAATTAATGAATTATCTGGTGGGCAGCAGCAACGGGTTGCATTGGCAAGAGCACTAGTGATTGAGCCTGACATTTTATTACTCGACGAGCCATTGTCGAATTTAGATGCTAAATTACGAGAAGAAACGCGCATTGAAATAAAACGTATTCAATCTGAGCTTGGTGTTACAACCATCTATGTTACGCATGATCAAATGGAAGCTATGTCCATGTCAGATCGGATAATGGTCATGGAAAATGGGAACGTCAGACAAATCGGTACGCCGCAAGAGATTTATAATCGACCTTCAAACCGCTTCGTAGCAGATTTTATTGGTGAGACAAACTTAATTGAGGCAACAATTGATGCTGTGAATGGTGATGATATACAAGTAAAAACAGCGAGTGGACTTGTTCTCACTGGGCGAAAGCAACAAAGCTCCCCCACTTTAACGCATATGATTGGAAACAAAGTGTTTATTTCTATTCGCCCTGAATCCATTAATCAAGGTACTGGTGAAAACACATTAACAGGTACAATCACTTTTGTTGAATTTACAGGAATTAGTGTGAATTACATTGTGGAATGTCTAGATTTTTCACTAAAAGTAATGATTATCAACATGAACAGTCAATTTAAAAAAATCGGTGAAGAAATCACCTTAAATATAGCCCAAGATTCACTGTATTTTTTAGGGGAATAGGAGGGTATTAACATGGAAAAAACACACCTTAAACCTTCTGAAGGAAATGCATGGACACGACTAACTAGCTCGAATTGGTTTGTCTATATTTTAGTTGCACCCTTATTTTTAGTGTTGTTTGCCTATGTAGTATACCCGTTCTATCAAACTTTTAAAGAAAGCTTTTCTGGTGCTGACGCGCTATCTAATTATAAAAATTTTTTTAATATAGCTAGCCCAGCAAATTTAGAGGCATTATGGACTAGTATATATATATCCGTGATCAGTGTTTTTTGCTGTGCAATCGTCGGTGTAACCATGGCATTTCTATTGGAACGCTATGATTTCCCAGGCAGACGGATACTTTCTGTTTTAGTATTGGTTCCCATGGCTCTTCCACCACTAGTAGGTGTGCTATCCTTTACATTTTTGTATGGAGAAAGTGGCATTTTCCCACGTGCATTTCAGCACCTATTCGATTTAGAACAAGTACCTTTTTCATTAAAAGGCATATGGGGGGTTATCGTAGTACATACATTCACTATGTACACTTACTTCTACTTAACCGCATCAGCAGCTATAAAAGGTCTTGATCCAGCTTTAGAAGAAGCCGCAACTAGCTTAGGTGCCGGGCGTATTCGAGTATGGACAAAGGTTATTTTGCCCATGTTAACACCCTCGATTGTTGCCTCATCCTTACTTGTATTTATGATATCTATGGCATCCTACACTGCACCTTTAATGTTCGGTGTTGAACGTACGATGACAATGCAAATCTATTTATCACGTACGAATGGGAATTTAGATATGGCAGCGACACAATCTATGATTCTATCCTTTGTGTCCATTACCTTTCTAATTGTTATGCGCTGGTATCAAAATCGCCGGAATTATCAAAACCTCAGCAAAGGTATTAGTGTTCATCGATCTGAAGTGTCTTCAAGAGGCATGAAAGTTATGGCGACTATTGCGTCATTCATAGGTACATTAATTTTAATTTTACCAATTTTAGTGCTTATATTAATTTCATTTTCCGTTGATGGCGCCTGGAAGACGCAAATTCTTCCAACAGACTATACGTTGGATCATTATCAAGCACTTTTTACAGATGAACGAACGTGGCGACCGATTTGGAATTCCGTTCGAATGGGGATCGTTGCAACATTCGGCAATATCATTTTCGGTGTTGCGGCAGCCTATGCGATGGTACGGTTAAATTTTAAAGGTAAAACATTACTCGATATTTTAATCATGGTTCCTTGGGCATTGCCGGGAACGGTTGTAGCTGTCAATTTAATTGCAGCCTTTAGTACGGAAAATATATTCTCCTTTAATCAGGTTCTTATCGGGACGTTCTGGATTTTGCCGTTAGCATATTTTATTAGACATTTACCTCTTGTTTTCCGATCGACATCAGCATCACTTGTGCAATTAGATCAATCGATCGAAGAAGCATCACGAAGTTTAGGTGCAACATGGTGGTATTCATTTAGACGCATTGTCCTACCACTTACATTTACGGGCATTTTGGCAGGTACGTTACTAGCACTTGTTCAAAGCTTTGGCGAATTCGTAGCGTCTATCCTTATTTACAGTACGTCAACAATCCCATTATCAGTTGCGATATTCCAAAAATTGTATTCTTTTAAATTTGGAACTGCTTGTGCATATGGCGTCTTACAAATTTGTTTAATTTTAATTGTACTTATTATTTCCGAGAAGTTATCTAAAGGCAGTGCTGGCTCGGCCATATAACTGCCAATCTACTAGGAGGCAATAACTATGTTTGAAGATTTCCGCAACAAAACCCAGCAAGAAGATGGGATGATCTTCCCTTCTAATATTTATCGTAAAATTGTCTTACAGCCGGCTTACGATGAAGCTAAGAAAAACTTTTTAATAATTATGCTACAAATCGATATTGCACACTTGAAAATGTTAGAAGAACAGGGGCTAGTAAAAAAAGAAGAAGCTAAAGAAATTGGAATTGCCCTAAAAAAACTAGACTTGAACTATTACCGTATAGAGGATTACAGCCCACGATATGAGGATTTGTTTTTCCGTATCGAAAATAAATTAATAGAGCTTGCTGGCGATGTTGCTGGGAATCTTCACATTGGTAGAAGTCGTAATGATATGGGCATTGCCATCTATCGAATGACTTTAAGAAAAAAATTGTTATTGCTTATGCGAGAATTACTGACATTACGGGATGATTTAATCGCAGCTGCTGAGGAGCACGTTGATACGATTATGATTGGCTATACACATACGCAGCAGGCACAGCCAACAACCTTTGCGCATTATTTGAAAGCTGTCATCGATCAACTTGAACGAGATTTTGAACGTTTACAGCATGTTTATAAGACGGTGAATCGCAGTAGTATGGGAGCAGCGGCATTAACGACAACAGGCTTCAATATTAATCGAGAGCGCATGCGTGAGTTATTGGCATTCGATGATATTATCGAAAATGCGTGGGATGCTGTTGCTGGTGCAGATTATATTGCAGAGGCAGCCAGTATTGTTCAGCTTGCGGCACTTAATCTGGGTCGCACATCCCAGGATTTTTTACTATGGGCTACACAGGAATTCAATGCATTTACGTTGGCAAGTCCGTACGTACAAATTAGCTCTATCATGCCACAGAAGCGCAACCCTGTTTCGATAGAGCATACACGTTCATTGCTATCAGCGGTTGTTGGTGATGCTAGTACAGTATTACAAATGGTACATAATACACCGTTTGGAGATATCGTAGACACAGAAGATGATATGCAACCATATTTATGGCGCGCAATCGACCGTTTAATAGGTATATACAAACTATTTGGTTCACTTGTTGTCACGATGGATGTAAACAAGAAAAAACTAAGAAATCGAGCAGAAAATAGCTTTGCCAATGTCACAGAGCTTGCCGATACGTTAGTGCGCTCTGAAGGGATTTCCTTCCGCCAAGCACATAGTATTGTAAGTAAGTGTATTAAAGTATTGCTCTCTCATGGTGAGGAGTCTCTAGCAAGTCTTACATGGGGGCTTGCAAATACACAAGCCATATTAATTACTGGTAAACCGTTAAAAATTTCTGAGGAGGATTTTTATAACACATTAAAACCAGAGACTTTCGTCGGTGTCCGTACATTACCTGGTGGCCCAGCGCCCGTAACGATGAAAGCATCTCTTGAACGTTCCAAGGCAAATGCACATAACCTTTATGAGTGGATTCGTTTGAAGGAGTCTATGATTGTTGAGGCAGAAAAGCAATTAACAGTATTTTTAGAGGAATGGAATCAATGATGGAATGGCTACTTATTATTGACGGTGGTGCTACAAAAACGGCATGTGCGGTCGTACATGCCGAGTCTGGTGAAATAAAATATACAAACTCAACAAGTGGCTCGAATTATCAAGCAATTGGTGTTGAATCAGCTACTAAAATATTACAAGCGTTATTAGCAAAAGTGCAGGACTTTTTGCAAAAGCAAGATTGCTTAAATATTGCAGTAGCTACCTTTGCTATGGCAGGGATTGATTCCCCCAAAGATCATGAAATCGTATCAGCAATCGTTCATAGCGCAGTATCGGCATTACAATTAAAAATAGATACACTTATTATAGAAAATGATGCACAAGCCACGTTACTTGGCGTTACTGCTGGACAGGCAGGTGCTTTACTCATTGCTGGAACAGGAGCCATTGCATACGCATTTGATGGTACACAAGTAGTACGTGCAGGTGGTTGGGGGCATCGTGCGGGAGATGAAGGCAGTGGCTATTGGTTAGGGCAAGAGATTATTCGTGCCATTTTCCGCATGGAGGACGGACGTGGTGAGCCTACCATATTAAAAAATGCCGTCTATGATTACTTACAGATCCAAGATGTTACAGAGCTAGCCGCATGGCTGTTCCATCCATCCTACACGAATGCGAAGCTTGCAAAAATGGGTGCATTTTTGGCAGATGCCGTGACCAAAAAGGATTCATGCGCTATTCAAATATCCATGCGTGCTGCCCATGAATTAGTGCTCCTTGCACGCGCCGTGTTGAAAAAAGTTGACTATCGAGGCGGAACATTTAGCCTTTATTGTAATGGTGGTGCCATTAAGCATAATCCATTCATTTTTAAAACTTTTTCACAGGAAATGAAATCGATGTATCCACGAATTGAAGTTTCTCTTTGTGAGCATCAACCAATCTATTATCTTATGGATCGAACAAAAAGAGCCTATGACAGTTTGTAATGTCATAGGCCCCTTTATTTTGCAAATAACGTTAAAGCGCCATTTTTTTCAGTTCATTTGTCGTGAAATATAAATAGCTGTCCTTCACAAATAAATCCTTCGTTTCTTCCCTATTTAATATTTGTTCTCCACTTCCATCCGGGCGAATCTTCGTTAAATACGCTCCATGTGAATAATTACTAAAATATAGCCAACCATCTGCATAAACGAGGTACTGCGCACGTGAACTAGAGACGCGCTTCGATTTACCTGTTTTTAAATCAAGCACGTACAATTTATTATCATCAGAAACATTGCTATAAAATATTTGTTGCCCTACCTGTGCGGCGAAATCTACATTGTGAAAGTAGTTATACATTGTACTCGTGGCTTTCGGGTAGTCTTTAGCAATCCACGTATGATCTTTTGCCATCGTTCGATCATCCACTAAGAAATATTGATAACGTACCGCCCCTTTACGGTCAGGTACCGGATCATTCCATGTAGTATCGAGGTGATACCATTGACCATCCAGCTTTACTAAATTCCACGCATGTCCTTCCTGCCCCACATAGCCTACTATATATTTTGTTTCTATACCTAACTTTTGTAACATCGAATGAGCCAGCAATGCATAGCCCTGACAAACACCACCATGTTCTTCAAGCACTGTATATGCGCTATGTGGACTTGATTTTGTTTGATCCGTATAGGCAGTATTAGCAACGATATAATCATTGACCGCCCTAACCTTCTCTACATCACTTAATGATTTTTTATTGATAGAGGTTACAATCTCTTGAACATTCATTTCAACAAATGCTGCCTGCTCTGGCGTCATTAAATAACTTTGCTCTCCAAAGATTTTGGCCGTTTTTCTTCCATATTCGAAACGAATAGAATGTTTACTAATATGCCCATATACATAATCATCTCGTTTTATAGCATTTTCATAGGCTTCTTCCACAAGCTGTTCAATTCGTTGTGTATCGCCTTTATATTGAATCTCAAACGTAGGTGAAAAACTACTGTAGTACGCATACATTGCATCAGCCATTTCCTTTGCATTTGTTACAACTAACTTTGCTTCAGGTTTTTTGGAAGTAGGCGCTGTAACGGCTACTCCTTCTTCTGGTTTTTCTTCTATAGGCGTGGCCGTTTCAATGGAGGTATTCTCTGAAAGTTTAGCAGTAACATCTATGATTTTTTCCTTTGTTGAAAGAAGCATCGTTTCTATTTCATCATTATTTGCCCAAGTAATAACTTGTTGTACAACTGCTTTACCAGCAGTATAGATGGGGTCAATAAAAATAATGATCATGACGATAATAGCTAATTTTTTCCACAAAATCCTCACCTCCAACCGTTTTCCTGTTTTCATTATATACAAAAAAAGCACAAAAGACTCACTTGGAAGTCCTTTTGCGCTTTCATATTTTATCAATTATGTCTCGGCATAATTGCGCCCGGAGGCTTTAACTTCTTTCTGCGGGCGTTTGAACCCGCTGAAGAAGTTAAATAGATAAAGATATTTAAAGCTTAGTTTATTTTAAGCTTCTGTTCTTTTGCATTAACATTATAAACTAAATAATTATCATTAATTCTTAAATCAGAAACTACTTGCTTCAAGAGCACCTCAGTTTTTAATGTTTTAAGATTTAATTTTGTTAAGTAACCACTGTTACTATAATCACTGAAATATAAATTATTGTCCGCTCCTGTAATATACAATGCACGTTTATCAATAACCTTTGTTTTTTTACCACTTGTTAAATCAAGTTTATACAATTTATCGTTATCTGCTGTATTACTAAAGTAAAGTGTATTATTAACCTGATATGCGAAATGAACATTTAGCATATAGCTATATTTTGTACTCGTTGCAGTAGGATAATCTGAAGCTATCCACTTATGATCTTTCTTAAGCTGTGCATCCGTTACTAAGAAATAATCGTACGAAGAAGCGCCGAAACGATTTGGTAATGGATCATTCCATGTTGTATCTAAATGATACCATTTACCATCAACCTTTACTAAATTCCATGCATGTGCTTCGTTATCATTAACATAGCCTACAACATACTTTGTGTCGAATCCTGCTTGTTCCAACATTTTATAGGCTGTTAACGCGTAGCCCTGACATACAGCTTGACCTTCCATTAACAATGCATAAGCACTATGAGGACTCGCCTTTGTTTTAGTACCATATGTTGTATTTGACACAATATAATCATTAATCGCTTTTACTTTTTCGAATTCTGTCATCGAAGGCTTAATGATTGTTTTTAATATTTGATCGACCTTTTTTTGCACGGCCGCTTCTTGTGTTTGGTTTGTCAAATATTTCACATTAAACGTGACATTCCCCGTTGAGTCTGCAGAAATAGTGGTACTTTCTATATTACCACTCGCATAAACTGCTTGCTCCTGCGCTTTTTCAAAGGACTCCATAAATTTCTTTTTAAAATCATTCATTGGTCCACTATATGTAATTTTAATTTCGGTAGCGAAATTATTTAGTTGCTTTACGATTTCTGTTGTGAATTGATCCCAAGTTGTTACTTTGGTATTAGCTACTACATTATAAGCAATCACTGGGGAAGTATTTACTAGACGAGCGTCTGCATTTTGAGCATAGGCTGCCGTTGGACTTAACATCAGTAATGCAGCTCCGCTTATCAACCATTTTTTCATAATAAATCACCTTCCCATAGGTTTTATTCTTATAATTAGAATAACAGAGGAAGTAACTACGAAACTATCGGACAAGTTCACTAACAATGACTTTTAACCATGTAACCAAAATACAACACATAGGTACAAACTATCATAAATAAAGTATAAGTATCGAATTAAACTATATTTTTGTAAAAAAATAAAAACTCACCTGTTTTTTAGTGAGTTTTATATATATTAATGGTCATTTCTCTCAGGCAGGCTTCTCTTTGTTTCAACGACTTTTTACAACTAAATTGACCGCCTCTTGAATAGCTTCATTCATTTTCTCGCCATCACCTTCAGCATTTTGTACACATTCTAAAAGATTCGTACTAACAATTACACCTACTGTACGATCTACTGCTGAACGTACTGCCGATAATTGAGTAATGACTGCCTTACAGTCCTTTTCGTCTTCCATCATCTTTAAAATTCCACGTAGCTGACCTTCCATCCGTTTCACACGATTTTTCACTTGATCAGAATATTCCATCATTATTGCTCCCTCTTTCCATACTCGCTACGTTCTTGAGTAATTATTATTCTTTATCCTAGCACATTATTTCAAAGATCAATTACTCCTTGCATAATTGCGTCCAGAGGCTTAACTTATCCGTTATTTTTCCCTGGTTTTAAATAATTCATAAGCATTTTAGCAATAATTGACCCTGCATTTGTTATTTCATCATACTGTATAACTGTATTTTTCTTTATTCGTAACTGTCCTATCTCTACTTCAAAAATTGGGCACTGTCTTTTAAGTGCAGCAACTAGCATATTTGTATCGTAGTCATATCGTTCACCTTTTACTTTTATCAGCCATGGTAACTCTTTTATAGAAATAAACCGTAAACCTGTTTGCGTATCCATTAATTTTCTATGATAAAGGGCCTCAAAAAACAAACTTGTTGCACGATTACCCCAGTATGATAAAAACGTGCTGTCCGAAGAATGGAAGTTTCGCACTCCTAACACAATTCCTTCAGAAAATACCTTTGTCATCGTTAAAACTAGCTTTACATCTTGTAAAGTATGTTGGCTATGTGCACCTATTGTAATGACACCTTGAAACACGCCCCTTTGCGCCGTTACATAGGCAAAGGCTGTTTTTAGTGCGCCTCCCTTACCAATATTTTGTTCATGTTCTAACACTCGACAGCAGTCAATCTTTTTCAACTCTTCAAATACACCTGCATATTTTTGATCGCTGCCATCATTGACAATAATAATTTGGCTAATGGTAGTGGCTAATAATTGATGGACATAGGTTACGAGTGACTGTTGTGGATTATAGGCTGGTATAATTGCTGCTATATTTTTCATCATTTCTATCCCCCAGATAACATGAAACTTTGGCAGATGCACTCTCTAGTAAATGTTACTGAATTTCAACGGATCTCCTTATAACAAATAGTATCATGTATCGAGGACAATTCAACAATAACGGTATTTTCCCGATATATGAAAAAAGAGGATATCATCGTAGCGTATGTTTGATTTCTGTTCCGACTGGGCGCTTTGTCGCTTTCGCGCAGAGCAAAGCTTCCTAGGGCGTCCAGTCTCCACTCCAATCAACTAATATACATGGTATACGTTTTAACAGATTAAATATCCAGATTTCAGTGATGAGCATACAAAGAAGAATTTTATGAAAGAGGTGAGTACTATCGTCATTCAATATGAAACTCTCCAAGATCAATGTAAGAAATTAAAAGCTTTATCTCTCATCAAATTAGCTAAAAATTTACAAGATGCTAGCTCGCTCGCCATTTCAAAGCCAGCGCTCTCTCTACAAAAATCACTCCTTGTACTGGAGGAAATTTTATATGAGCTTTATAAGCTGGAAATGCATACCGAACCAAAGCTAAAAAACATGCGAACGTTACTCAATAATCGTAATTTTGTTACAAAAATTCATCCACGTCGTATTTATTTATTAATGAATCTTGTAAGCAAAATGACTTCTAGTAATAGTAGTGAAGTTGTGGAGGTAAAAGCGGCAAAAATTGTTCTTGATTATATAAGTGATATCGTAGAATGGTTTATCGAACGCTATGACCGTAGCTTAAAGGCAAAATTGATTCGCAAAGGCTCCAGCTTTGAAGATATAACTTCAGTTTTTGATTTAAATACGCTACTTCAAAATGACCAATCTACCGAGGCATATAAAAGTGCTGCGGACTGGTTTGAACTTGCCGCAAAACAAGGGAATGCAAGTGCTCAATATAATTTAGGCGCTCTTTATAATCAAGGGCGTGGTGTTAAGAAAGATTATGCAGTTGCAAAAATGTGGTATGAACGTGCTGCTGCGCAAGATGATGCAAACGCGCTTTATAGCTTAGGCGTGCTCTATCATTTAGGTCATGGCGTTGAACAAAATTATGAAGAAGCCACTCACTATTATAAAGCTGCTGCAGATTTAGAGAACGCAGATGCACAGTACAATCTGGGTGTTTTATACAATCAAGGACTTGGTATACCGCTAAACTTTGCCGAGGCAGCAAAATGGTACATGCTAGCAGCCAATCAAGGGAATACAAGCGCTCAAAATAACCTTGGATTCCTCTATCACAATGGAACTGGTGTCGAGCAAAGTTATGAGGAAGCCATAGCCTATTTTGAAATGGCTGCATTAGCTGGTGATGCAAGTGCTCAGTATAATCTTGGCTATATGTACCTTAAAGGTCGTGGCATCTCGCAAAATTTTGAAGAAGCTGCGAGATGGTTCCATTTAGCTGCACTTCAAGACCATACAAATGCAGAATTTCAATTGGCAATGCTATATAACACTGGTCAAGGTATTCCTCAGGATCGCATAGAGGCTATAAAATGGTTTAAGCTCGCAGCACATAAAGGACACTTAAATGCTCAATTCTGTCTCGGTGTGCTCTATGTCAAAGAAAACGATATAACTTTAGCTGAAAAATGGTTACAGTTAGCCGCTAATAATGGACATATAAGTGCAGGCTTTGAGCTAGGACGTATTTATGTTTACCAACTTCAGCAACCAGAGAAAGCACTCCCTTACTTTAAAGCGGCTGCTGAAAAGGGATATGCTGATGCTCAGTACGAGCTTGGATTATTATATGAAGCCGAATTGAATTATGTTGAAGCAGTAAAATGGTGGAGGGCTGCTACTGATCAGTCCCATATTCAGGCTGAATATCAATTAGGGGTATTATTTGAGCACGGATTGGGGATCGAGCAGGACTTAGAAGAGGCACGACGCTGCTATCGGCTAGCGGCCATTCAAGGACATTCAGGTGCCCAGTATCAGCTCGGTAATTTATTTGATAAGGGAAAAGGTGTCGAACAGGATTATACAGAGGCCGCGAAATGGATTGAACAAGCTGCCGCTAAGGGACATGCCAAAGCACAATTTCAATTAGCTCAAATGCACAGTCATGGACAAGGGGTACCGAAGGATTTTGCGAAAGCAGCACAACTGTATCGACTAGCTGCCAATCAAGGGCATCAAAAAGCACAATTCCAGCTTGGTATGCTTTACAAAAAAGGACATGGTGTTGCACAGGATTATACCGAGGCAACAAAATGGCTTAAGAAGTCTCTTGAAAATATAAAATAAAGGACTTATCAGCATAGCGTGGGGTTAGGCGATTTCTTTGAGGCGTCCGATGAGCCGCTTGGACCAACAGATGTTTTTTGCGCGAAAGCGTAGTGTTAACGTAGCGGCAGCAAAAGGGCTTCATTCTGTGCGAAAGCGTAGTGCAACGAAGCGACAGCAACAGCACCGATGTTGGTCACGAAGGCGTTATCACAGGATGTGATGCTCTTAGCCTTCGTTCCTCTATTTGCTCGCTCCAAACCTATCCACATGACATACGTTTTAACAGAATGTCACCCAACTTTTTAATTTTATCGACATTCACATTCCAAAGAGTAAAAAAAGATTCACACACAAACTGTGTGTGAATCTTTTACTTTATTTTGTCGCTAAGTCTCCACTCCAATCAACTTATATATGTCATATGTTTTAACAAATGTCATACCCAACTTTTGATAACAAACCAAAAAAACCGTTCTTTATAAAGAATACCGTGTTACTGCCTAACTAAGACAGTGACACGGTATTTTCTAGTTTTTCATTTCTTCTTTTTGATTTATCATAAATGTTACAACGATAAATAACGCAAAGCTAATTAATAGTGTTGTCCCACCTACGATAAAGAAAATCAATGTAAATGTACTGCTAAAATTAAATGGATTTATATTGTAGAACCACATACCCAGTGTTAAACCAAAAACGCCGAGAATAGCTGTCCAACCATGTGCTGCCACTAACTTTTGTGATTTCACTTTGAATGCACGATAGAAAATACCCCATGCAAACATACTTAACCAACCTACAAGCAAAATATGTGCATGTATTGGTCTATATTGATAACTACCTGAACCGGACATATGTGAGCCTAGATACGTTCCCAATAAAGCAAAAATCGCAGCAAGACGAATAAGGCGTATACTCCATTTTTGTTCCATACGATAACTCCCCCTAAGCTTTTTTAACTTAGTAGCAGTTTATCTCGTGAACATGAACTTTACATGAACTCATCATTACAATTTTGGTAAGTGGACATGGACCTTTGTTCCAGAGTTCATAACACTTTCCATATGAACCGTTCCTCCATGTAGCTCAGCAATTTGCTTCACGATAGCTAGTCCAAGCCCAGTACCTTGCTTTGTTCTGGAAGCATCCGCGCGATAAAAGCGATCATATACCTTTTGTAATTGATCAGCAGTCATCCCTATACCACTATCCTCGACGATTACTTCAACTGAAGTTGGAGATTCTTGCAAGTGAATATGAATTTCTCCACCTTCGACATTATATTTAATAGCATTCGTCAATAAATTATCCCAAACATTTTGTAATAGTCCAGCATCACCATCATATGTTATTGGTTCAAGCTGATACGATAATTGTACATTTGCTTCTTCAAGCTTCCAGCGATATTTTCTTACTGTTTCCTTTAATTGCTCATCTAAACGATAAGGTTCACGCTTTAACAACCTTGTAGATTGATCGAGTGATGTTAGTAAAAGTAACTGCTTAGTTAATGTTGATAGGCGTTTCGTCTCTAGCTCAATAATCGTTGTATATTCCTGTCTTTCCTGGTCGTTCAGCAAGGGATTCTTTAGTAAATCTACATAGCCTTGAATATTCAACAATGGTGACTGAAAATCATGGGACACATTACTAATAAACTCTTTACGTATTCGATCATTTTCTTGTAATTTTCCGGTCATGACATTAAAGCTATCTGCTAATTGTCCAATCTCATCTGCTCGATCTATATCCAGGAGCGTATCGAATTTTTCATGTGCAAGCTGATGTGTTGCCTCTGTTAATTGTGTAATAGGGCGAATTAGTGCCTTAGCAAAAAGTAGCATTGCCAATAGACTGAGTACTGTCATAGTAAGAATAAGTCCACCAAGTATCGTATGCACCTCAGAGAACAACAAGCGAATATCAGGTCTAACGAACAGTGCATACTTCTTATTTTCATAAGTAAATGGCACACCTATCGTATTAATTAACTCATTCGCAAAAAAGCCTGTTACAAAAGTCTCTTTTGGAAAATCACGCATACCATGATAAACTTCTCCGTTTAAAACACGCTCGACTGTATAAGATGGTAGTGTTTTATCACGGTACTCACCGCCGAAGAAATATCCTTCTTCACCGGTTGTTGCATAAATTTGATAGCCTATTTCACCAAGAGTCGTTAAATAATTATCTAAATCGTTAGGCTTTGACGACTCAATGTATTTCGCAATATCCTGCGCAATTTTCACATTTTTAGCATCGTTTTTTTCCTTCACAACTTGATGATAAAAAGTATTTGTCGCTAAAAAGCCGATACACAAGCTGCCGACCATAACAAGCATAGTCGTGACAACAAATTTACTATATAACGTTTTCATCATGCATTAACCTCAAGCTTATAACCAACACCACGTACTGTAGTAATCTCAACGCCTGTTTCATAACGATGCAGACGCTCACGAATCCGCTTCACATGCGTATTTAAAGTTTGCTCATCTCCATCGTAGTCATAGCCCCACACTTGCTCCATAATAAAACTACGTGTAAACACCTGATTCGGACGAGAAGCTAGTAATGCCAATAATTCAAATTCCTTTAAAGGCAGAACAAGTGTATCTTCCCCAATGACAACCTCAAAGCTTCGACGATCAATAACTAGCCTGCCCACATGGATGGTTACTTCATTTTTCTTATCTAGTCTACGCAATATCGCGGCTATTCGAAACAGCAATTCTTTAGGTTCAAAAGGCTTTACAACATAGTCATCTGAGCCTGCCGAAAACCCTCGTTCCTTGTCCTCAAGCTCACCTTTTGCTGTTAATAACAATACAGGGATATCGTAATCTTGGCTCAATGTCTCGGTTAATGTAAAACCATCCATTCCCGGCATCATAACATCTACAATAGCCAAATCAGGCAAGTTTCCTTCAAGTAATTTAAGCGCCTGTTGACCGTTTTCCGCCTGTATCACCTGATAGCCCTCTCTTGTCAGATAAATATTCACTAGCTGTAAAATATGTACATCATCATCTACAACGAGAATTTTCACTCATGTCTACCTCCATCCAACTTGTTTCCGGTACATTATTCTAACAAAAAATCCGCTCCATTTTTTTATATTATAACGAAAAGAAAGAAATCAACAGCAATATAAATAACGGCAAACCAATTACGATATAACCACGTGGATTTGCAAAATTCATCGTCCAACCGACCCCAAAACGTTTCTCTACAAAAACGGAAGGATCTTGGCGATTCACATAAATTAATCCGCCCTTCCAATAGCGATCCTCATCAACATCCATTACTTCTGAAACGACAGTGTCCCCGTAGTTCACCCTTAGCTTACGTTTTTTCCATGCGTAAACAAGGACTGAGCCAAGAACAAGCAATAAGAACAACATAAATACCGATAATAGTCTGCTTCCTGTAGTCATCGAAGGATAGATATTGCTGAGCTGTAATACTGTAAATAATATTGTAAAGGCATAGCTCAATAACATAATGTTCCAGCTCATATACTTTCGACTTTTTAGCTGATCTTCCAATGATTCTTCTTTACGATTAACAGCCAACTTGATTGCTGAACGCTTTATGGAATCTACAATTCCCCACATCATACATTGCAACATCAGCATAACAACCGGCAGTGAAACCGCAGTAAAATACGTTTTGCTTCTCCAAGAATCCGCTTCACCGCTAGGTCCCCAGTGAACAGCAATATGATCCGGTATTTGGTCATAATGGAGGAATGTGAAAATAATTAAAAATACCGTAACACCAAATGGCACTATATAAAATGGCCACGGTAGCATTTCATCTCGACTGCGTGCCGTTAAGTCAATAGCACGAACTTGTTTGATGTTCAAGCCCCAGTGCTCTTCCTTTTTAAGCTTTATAACTTTTTGATGGTTTATCCAATATAATGTCATACTGACTGCAAGCATTGCAAATAAACATCCGAGCAGTAAAATACTTTGCATAAACTCAGATGATGCAAAGTAATAATAGCTGACAATCATCATCATTAAAAACATGACACCAGAAATTCCAACGATTTGAGCATAATGCTTTTTCATATTACGTAATGTGGGATGTTTTACATTTTGTTCAGGTACAGTAACGCCAAAAACGATTGTCTCTCGTACAATATACGGAACAAACACTTGTAGAACTAATGTTATGATGTAGATTGTTGAAAAAATGGCAAGTAGCATTTGCTACACTCCTTCTGCTGGTAATTCCAAATCAGCAAATACTTTTTTTATCATGTGCTCTATTTGCTCAACTGTTGCGCCGAGCACCATTCCTTCTACCACAACAGGCTTTAAGTTTTTTTCTATTTTTTGTAATTGTTCAGGAGTTAACGCTCGCTCCTCTGTTGAACGAATAATAGCACCCGATTTGGCTCTAATTGTAATGATGCCCTTTTCCTCTAGCTCATGATAGCTTTTATTTACTGTGTGCATATTCACACCCAGATCAGCTGCTAAATTACGGACAGATGGCAGAGTATCTCCGGGTTTCATATCCCCTCTTACAATTCCCTCAATAATTTGCCGAGTTACCTGTTCATAAATTGGTACATCAGATTGTGGCTCTATTTGAATAAACATTAATATCATCTCCATATTTGTTATATAATTAATATAACAAATAATCATTTTTCGTGCATAAAGAAAGGGATATTACAATTATAGAGAGTTCTTAACAGTTTCTATAAACTTTTGCACAAGTAAGCTATGCCTTTCATTCTTTCTTGTACAAATTGCAATTTTATGTTTAATGTGAACACCCTCTACATAAACCCTTGCCAATTGCCCACTATCAACATACTCTCGAACAGCTAGTGACGAAATAAAATTTGCACCATAGCCCGCCATTACTGAACGAATCGTTTCATTGATTCCATTAAATTGTAGTGCGATTTTAGGTGGCTTGACTTGATACGTTTGACATAAAGAAAAAAGATGCTCTCTCATTGAACTTCCTTCCTCTCGCATAATAAAAGGCTCTCTCATCATGTCAGCAAGTGAAATGGATAGATTTGCATAAGGATGATCAGGTGCGACTACAAACCATAATTCATCCTCAAAAAGCTCCTCCCACGCTACTTCTTCCGGTCTTTCTAAGATACCACCACCATAAATAGCAATATCAGCTTTATACTGTATTAACTGCTTGAAGGCATCTTGGGTATTAGTTGTCGTAATGACTAAATTAACATCTTCATTTGCCCCTTTAAAGGTAGCGGCCCACTTAGGAATTAGAAAGTTAGCTGGTAAGTATGTAGCAACTATATGTATTGTTCCTGCTTTAGCAAGACGATAATCTTCAATGAATGATTCAATATGTTCTTCAAGCATAACAAGGTTTTTTGCTTTTTCTGCTAACGCCTCTCCGAATTCAGTTAATACTACGCCCCGTCCTTGCTGCTTAAATAATTGAACGCCAATCTCATGCTCAAATTTTTTTATTTGGCTTGAAACTGCCGGCTGACTAATATGAAGTAATTCTGCCGCTTTCGTGAAACTACCTGTTATAGCAACTTGATAAAACAATTTTAATCCATGAATATTCACGATTCCACCTCGTACCATAATCTAAAGTTATGAATTGATAATAATAATATATTTTTATTATGATTCATTCTATCATACGCTTTATATGCAAGCTTGCACGAAAAAATACGGAAACGGGGACTGTTTGATGACCAATTTTAATGTTTGGAATAATGTAGATGAGTACTTTATGGAAAAACTAATACCGGCGGACACAGAACTTGAAGCGGTATTACAAGCTAATAAAGCAGCGGGCATTCCGGAGATTGATGTATCACCAACTCAAGGCAGGCTATTATATTTACTAGCGAAAATAAAAGGTGCAAAAAACATTTTAGAAATCGGAACACTTGGTGGCTATAGTAGTATTTGGATGGCACGTGCTCTCCCTAACGAAGGTAAAATATACACACTTGAAATTGATTCAGAGTATGCCTCTGTAGCTAAGCAAAATATTAAAAATGCTGGCTGTGAAAATAAAGTTGAAATTATAGTTGGAGACGCATTAGAAACGTTACCTACCTTAAAAAAAATAGCTCCACCTTTCGATTTAATATTTATTGATGCGGATAAACCTAATAATCCACACTATTTGAAGTGGGCATTAGAATTGGCTAATTCAGGGGCTGTAATCATTGCTGATAATGTAGTGCGCGATGGCGCTGTTGTTGATGAAAAAAGTAAAGACGAACGAGTACAAGGTGTGCGACAGTTTATAGACTTATTGCAAGGAGAATCTCGAATTGAATCAACAGCTATACAAACCGTTGGCAATAAAGGCTATGACGGCTTTGTGCTCGCTGTAGTTAATTAATTGACAAAGAGATGTCTCAATTACATCGTGAGACATCTCTTTTCAACAGTAGCTATTTCGCAACAACTGCTAATTTTTCTTGTAAACATGCAACGGCTTGTTCTATATCAACTGTACATCCTAGTTCATTTAATGTTTCCCCTATTAATCTTACTGCCTCTTCAAGCATTGTAGGAGTTGTATTGCCCATATGCCCTATACGGAAGGCTTTTCCTGCTAAATGCGCTAGTGCACCGGCTACTATCACACCTTTTCCTGCGAGTTTTGTACGGAACTTTGCATCCTCTACCCCTTCAGGATAAAGTAAACAGCTAAGTGTCGGTGCAGCAACTTCTTCTTTTGCCAATGCTACCATACCATACGTAGATAAGGCAGCTCTTATTGCACAACCATATGCAATATGCCGTGCCTCTCGTGTTAGAATTCCCTCCTCTAGTACAATGTTCATCGCTACATCATATGCATAAATTAAATTTACAGGTGGAGTTGCAAAGTATTTCCCTGGATCATTCATTACCGGAATCCAATTTTTAATATCGCTATAATAGGCGGGAATCGAACCTAATGCCTCACGCGCCTTTAAAGCAGATTGATTGAAGGCGATAATCGCTAAACCTGGTGGTACCCCAATAGCCTTCTGTGAACCTGTTAACACAACATCCAATTTATAGTCAGGACGACCATATTCCTTGCTCATATTTTCATCAAGAGCAGCTGTCGCTACAACTCCATCTAAAATAACAAGTGCCCCAGCTTTCTGAACGATTGGTACTAATGCATCCAAATTGGATACTACACCTGTAGATGTATCCGCATGTGTAATAGTTACAGCTTTAAAATTCCCCTCTGCCAATTTTTCTTCAACCGCAGATATGTCAACTTGTTTACCCCATTCAGCCTGTAGTACCTCTACATTAATATCATAAGCTTTCGCTAATGGTATAAATCGGTCACCAAAATAACCGTGACTTATAACAAGGATCTTTTCTCCTTTGCCAACTGTATTGACAATAGCCATTTCCATAGCAAGTGTGCCAGATCCGGCTATTACAAAAACTTCGCCGTCTGTTTGAAATAATTTCTTTGTTTGTTCTATAGCATTTCTATAGATTGAAACAAAACGTGGATCTGTGTGCCCCCTCGTTTCACTGGCTAATGCATCATAAATTTCATCAACTACCGGTGTCGGTCCAGGAACCAATAATATTTCGTTATTTCGCATTTCATGCTCCCCCCCTTACAATGTTATAGAAGATAAAAAAATGCCTTACAAGCCCCCCATCTAAGCTCGTAAGACATCCTTCACCCCTTTTAAATCTCTTATTATAGACCCCTTTTTTGTAACCGTGTTCAATTTTTAATAAGGAACGGGGGAACAGACCCCATTCGTTACAATAGTGGAATAAGGTGGACGCCATTCGAGTTTAGTCCACAACAATTTAGGAAAGTTTGGATATGTTCGTTTAGTAGATTCGTATCTCAAATCAATTAAGCTAATTTTTCGTAACCTGGAAGCGTCAAGAATTCCGCAAATTCATCTTGTTCAATTAAAGATTTAAACAGCTCTGCAGCTTCATCATAGCGGCCACCGTTATAGGCTTGTTCCCCAACAGCCTCTTTAATTTTCACAAGCTCTTCCTCCAAGATATCTAGTACAAAGGCCAATGTAATGCCACGGCCATCATCCAAGATACCTTTTGGATGACGAATCCATTGCCATACCTGTGTACGAGAGATTTCTGCAGTTGCAGCATCCTCCATTAAGTTGTTAATCGGTGCAGCTCCGTTGCCTCGTAGCCAAGAAGCAATGTACTGAACCCCTACACTACAGTTAATACGAAGACCCTCTAATGTAATTGTCCCCTCTGGAACAGCTACTAAATCTTCCGCTGTAACATTTACATCCTCACGCTTTTTATGGATTTGATTTGGTGTCGTCATAATCGCATCAAACTGTTCCATTGCCGTTGCAACCATACCTGGATGCGCTACCCAAGTTCCATCGTGGCCATCTGTTGCCTCACGACGTTTATCTTCTGCAACCTTTGCAAACGCTACAGCATTCGCCTCGTCATCCCCTTTTACAGGGATTTGTGCTGCCATACCGCCCATCGCAGGAGCATTACGTTTATGACATGTTTGAATACATAAAGACGTATATGCTTTCATGAATGGTACCGTCATCGTTACTTGTCCACGATCCGGTAAAATTACATCAGGTTGATTACGCAGACGTTTGATATAGCTGAAAATGTAATCCCAACGTCCACAATTCAAACCAGCTGAATGTTCACGTAGTTCATATAAAATTTCATCCATTTCAAATGCTGCTAAAATTGTTTCGATTAATACAGTAGCCTTAATTGTCCCTTGTGGAATTCCGATATAATCCTGTGCAAACACAAAGACATCATTCCATAAGCGAGCCTCTAAATGGCTTTCAAGCTTCGGTAGGTAGAAATAAGGCCCTGTACCTTGTGCCAATGCATTTTTAGCATTGTGGAATAAATACAGTCCGAAATCAAAGAAACTTCCAGAGATCGGTTGACCATCCACTAGTACATGCTTTTCAAGTAAATGCAGACCACGTGGACGAACTAATAATACAGCTGTTTCTTTGTTTAATTTATATGTTTTACCATTAGATGCTTGTGTAAATTCAATTGTCTTATTAATAGCATCACGCATATTAATTTGACCGCCAATCATGTTTTCCCATGTCGGAGCAGATGCATCCTCAAAGCAAGCCATAAACATTCTTGCACCTGAGTTTAAAGCATTTATAACCATTTTACGGTCAACAGGTCCTGTAATTTCTACTCGACGGTCTTGCAAATCTGCTGGAAGAGGTGCAATTGTCCAATCTCCCTCACGAATATGCTTTGTTTCTTGTAAGAAGTCGAGTTTCTCACCTGCATCAAGACGCTTTTGACGCTCTTGACGAGCCTCTAATAGCTCTTTTCTACGAGCATCAAATTTTTCGTGCAGGGCAAGAACAAACTCAAGGGCTTCTGGTGTTAAAATTTCTTTTGTTTGCTCGTTTTGCTCCCCAACAATTTTAAGCTTACCTGTTGTTGCTTGTTCCATCAGTTGTTTCCCCCACCTTTGCGATTTTAAGTAGTATCCCCCACTTTAGGAGGAGTGGAGGATACTAATCTATGATTATGAATTTAGGAATACACGTACTTTATGAAACTTATACGAATTGTTCTGTTTCTGTAGAGCCAGCCATTGCTGTTGTAGAAGAAGTACCACCAGAGATAACTTGAGATACTTCATCAAAGTAACCAGTACCTACTTCACGTTGATGACGTGTAGCTGTGTAACCTTTTGATTCTGATGCAAACTCAGCTTGTTGTAGCTTAGAGTATGCAGCCATACCATTATCTTTATAATCATGTGCAAGCTCAAACATAGAGTGGTTTAATGCATGGAAACCAGCTAATGTTACAAATTGGAATTTATATCCTAATTTACCTAGCTCACGTTGATATTCTGCAATTTCTTCTTCTGATAAATTTGCTTTCCAGTTGAATGAAGGTGAACAGTTGTATGCTAGCAATTTACCTGGGAATTCAGCATGAATAGCTGCCGCAAATTCACGAGCTTCCTCAAGAGATGGCTTAGAAGTTTCACACCAAATTAAATCTGCATATGGCGCATAAGCTAAACCACGAGCAATCGCTTGTTTGATGCCTGGTTTTGTACGGAAGAAGCCTTCTGGAGTACGTTCACCAGTAATAAACTCTGCATCACGCGGATCGATATCAGATGTTACCATATCAGCAGCGTCAGCATCTGTACGAGCGATTAAAATTGTATCAACACCCATTACATCTGTTGCAAGACGAGCAGCAATTAAGTTACGAACAGCATTTTGTGTTGGAAGTAAAACTTTACCACCTAAGTGACCACATTTTTTCTCAGAAGCTAATTGGTCTTCTAAGTGAACACCAGCAGCACCAGCTTCAATCATTCCTTTTACAAGTTCAAATACATTCAGAGGACCACCGAAGCCAGCCTCAGCATCTGCTACGATTGGAGCGAACCAATCAAATTGATCCACACGTCCTTCAGCATGATCGATTTGATCTGCACGTTGTAAAGCTTGATTAATACGCTTAACTACTGCTGGTACAGAGTTTGCTGGATATAAGGATTGGTCAGGGTACATTTGACCAGAAAGGTTAGCATCAGCAGCAACTTGCCAGCCTGATAAGTAAATTGCTTTTAATCCAGCTTTTACTTGTTGTACAGCTTGATTACCAGTTAATGCACCTAATGCATTAATGAATGGTTCTTCTTTTAAAGATTTCCAAAGTCGAGCCGCACCTTTAGTTGCTAAAGTTTGTTCAAGTACAACAGAGCCCTGTAACTTAATAACCTCTTCAGCTGAATATCCGCGTTCAATACCTGCCCACCGAGGGTTCTCTACCCATTGTTTTTCTAATGCTTGAATTTTTTCTTGACGTGTTGACATATTGAAATTCCACCTTCCCCTTTGTATACAATATACTCTGTTAAAAAACTTTTACTTCGCTGTTCCATAACAGGATTATTTGTTGTAAATTAATATATAACAGAACATCTGAATTTTCATTATTTTTAGATAAAATGCCAAATTTTAATGATGAAACTGCTTTTTTTGGCGACGAAATTTGGTAAACTGTTTACAAACAAGGGGGATATTCACAATGAATAATGAGTTTAATTCTTTGTCAAAAGATATTTCACAACAGTTTATTTCAATGTTAAAAGACTGGGTTCCAGCCAATTCATCCATTGCAATTGCTGCAGAAAACTCCTATATTTATTTTCATTCTGAACATCAAAACATTAATTTAGAAGTAGGTCAGCAAGTACAATCTGGCAGCATTGCAGAGCAAGTATTACGCACAAGGAGACGGACAGACGCCATTTTAGATAATTCCTTATTCGGAACGCCCTATTATGGGATAGGTTATCCTATAAACATTTTAGATGTGCCTGCAGCACTTGTTGTAGTATTACCTTCAACCTTTACCGAAAAGAAATTAGAGCCCTTTCAATTTTTAACTGGAAAACAAGAAGAGGAATGGAATCCTGTTGCGATTGAAAAAATCTCTCATATTGAAAGTCTGCAGAAAAAAACGTGGTTTTATGTGGAGGGAGAACAATTTAAAACAAGTATTACACTTAAAGAACTTCAAATGCGTCTACCTTCATCTTTTATTCGCATCCATAGATCTTATATTGTTAATATTCATTTCATAAAAAAAATGGCTCGCGATCTTACTTCCAATTTTATTGTCACTCTAAAGGATGGAAGTGAGTTACCAGTTAGTCAGTCTTATTTAAATAATCTTCGAAACGCCCTTGAATTTTAGATTTCACCTTGGCGTAATTGTTGCTGTTGCTTTGCTTTCGCACAGAAAAACATTTGTTGCTGTCGCTACAAAAACATTTACTCATTGAAGATAAAAGGCTGTCCTATACATCGATTGTATAAGACAGCCTAAAAATTAAAAAAGCCTGAGAAAAAATTCTCAGACTTTAGATTGCCTAGCGACGTCCTACTCTCACAGGGGGAAGCCCCCAACTACCATCGGCGCTAAAGAGCTTAACTTCCGTGTTCGGTATGGGAACGGGTGT
>NZ_JBNNTW010000014.1:0-101986 GCF_050279145.1 Lysinibacillus sp. NPDC094177
AGCGTTCGTCCTGAGCCAGGATCAAACTCTCCATAAAAAGAAATTTGATTAGCTCAAATTGTTTTGCTGGCATCATGTTTGATGTCCAAAAATTTGTTTCTTTCACTAACTCAAGGTCAGCTACTAAAAACTTTATTGATTACGTTTTGCTTGTTCAGTTTTCAAGGTTCATTAATTCGTCACATTTAAGCGACTTTCTATACTTTAACATATCATTAACTCCATGTCAACTCTTTATGTTAAATGTTTTTTAAGTTGTTGTTTGGTGTTTCGTAACAACGTGTTTAAATATATCACTAATCTTCTAGTAATACAACTATATTTTAAAAGAAAAATAATTCCGTGAAATAGAATTTATAGAAAACTGAATCCTTTCCTATATAAATGTTTCTGCAAAGAAAATATTCTTGTAATAAAAAAAGCTGCTCACAAATATCGTCGAACCGAATTTGTGAACAGCTTTCTATTTTATAAAGTTGCTAGATACAATAAGAAGATTACGGCGAAGACATACATAATCGGATTTACTTCTTTTGCTTTCCCTTTAATAATCATTGTTAACGGATAGAAAATGAAACCTACTGCAATACCAGTTGCGATTGAATATGTTAATGGCATCATAATCATTGTTAAGAATGATGGTACTGCGATTTCAAATCGATCCCAAGCAATTTGGCCTAAAGAAGCAACCATTAAAACTCCTACTATTATTAATGCTGGAGCAGTAACAGCTGGAGTAACAACACCTAACAACGGTAAAAAGAATAGAGATAGTAAAAATAAACATCCAGTTACAATTGAAGCGAAACCTGAACGGGCACCGGCTGCTACACCAGAAGAAGATTCTACATAAGATGTAATAGTAGATGTACCGAAAATTGAACCAACAATCGTTGCAATTGAATCAGAAATTAAAGCTTTACCCGCGCGTGGCAAACGATTATCTTTAACTAATCCTGCTTGGTTAGCTACCGCAATTAATGTCCCTGCATTATCAAAGAAGTCGACAAATAAGAAAGTTAAAATTACTGACAGCATCGATAATGTATAAAAGCTTGGGTCAGAGAAAGAACTGAATAGCGCACCAAATGTTGGTGAAATGCTAGGTGGTGCTGATACAACTTTTTCAGGCAAATCAACTAGTCCTGTCAACATACCAACGATCGATGTTATCACCATACCGTAGAATACGCCGCCTTTAATACCACGCACCATTAGAATAACTGTCACCATAATACCGAATATTGCTAGTAACACCTCTGGTTCGTGTAAATTACCGATACCAACTAAAGTTGCATCATTTTTAACTATGATGTGTGCATTTTGCATCCCGATAAAAGCAATGAATAAACCGATACCAGCACCTACTGCTAATTTTAGTTCCATAGGGATAGCATTAATTAATTTTTCACGTAAGCCTGTTAATGTTAATAATAAGAAAAATAGACCTGAAATAAATACTGCTGCTAGTGCATGCTGCCATGGACTACCGTTTACTAATACTACTGTATAAGCAAAAAATGCATTTAGCCCTAAACCTGGAGCTAAAGCGAGTGGATACTTTGCCAAGAACCCCATAATAAAACAACCAATTGCTGCTGACACAGCAGTTGCAACAAACACTGCTCCATAATCCATACGTAAAGCGTCTGGTAAATCCTTTACATTCGCTAATGTCAATGTTACTGGGTTTACTACTAAAATGTAAGCCATTGCTAAGAACGTTGTGAAACCACCAAGAACTTCGCGGCGATAATTAGTTCCTAATTCATCGAACATGAAATACTTTTTCATTTTAAAGAAATCCTCCGTATGGTCGTCTTCAATATCGAAAACAAAAAAAGACACGCTGACTACTCTACTAGTCGCATGTCTACGATACATTTCATCACCATTTTATTGTGAGAAATTAATTAGTGTCTATACATTGATATATATATAACTAAAATCGTAGTCAAGTTATTTACGGTAACTTGGTAGAAACTCACGGGCCTTATCCCCGACATTATACGACGACTTATTTAATTTACAATCGTAATATATCATTTCACTTTTCAGATTTCAACCCTATTTCCGAACATTTTTCACAAATGTTATACGAAAGTTCGTGTAAAATTCTTATTTAATGTTCACATTTTAAGAAATCGTTGCATTAATAGGTTAGGACTGAACGTTTTATCGATAGTTATAAAATAAAAACCCCCTAGAACTCATTTGAATTCTAGAGGATTTAAATACAGCGATTGTGGGAGAGCTCCCTTGATCAACATATGTTTAATTCATCACTTTACTTTGCAAGTGCTGAATTCTCTTTTCTAATTTTTGTTTCCAATCTTCTGCTAATGCATCAACTGCTTGTATACGTTTCATCGCAAGTGCGTCTTTGTTTTTAAAATACACTTCGTTGCAATGCAAAACCGAAACACTTGCAGGATGCTTTTCCACTAATTCAATTTTTGAATCTGCACAGATTGTACCTTCTTCCAGTACACGTGCAAGGAAGCCCGTATAACCTGTTTCAATTAAACGTTTGAGTAATATGTTCGCCTCTGTATATTTATCAATCGTACTACATGGTACACGTCCTTGGGTAATTTGGATGACAGCATCACCTATTTTATAAATATCGCCAATACAAATATCCGCTTCCAACATATTTGTTACTGTTAAGTTTTCACCGAAAGCTGCTGTCGGCAACGGTTTACCCAGTTCCCGTTCCCATTGTATGTAATGCTCCGCAGGATATAAACAAACGGCACGGTCAGGACCACCATGATGTTTTTTATCTGCTACATCGTCCCCCTTAAATCCACGAGCGGACAAATAAACTTCTTGTACTTTTTGTTTTTCAATCCCTGTAATCATTGAGCGCCCATTACTATAATGCAATTCTTTCGGCATACCAATAGCAAGTGTATGAATCATCGCTATATTTTGTTCCATTTCCATCCCCCCTAAACTAAACAACGACATAGAGTCCTATTTATATTCATTAGTTTACTATACCTAGCGCTTGGAAAGTATTACCCTTAAAGAAAGAATTTCAAAAACTGTAATTTATCGAAGTTTTACATCTACTACTCTCACAACTCCTAACTCCATAAAACATACAATCATTTTTATTTCTTTCAGCGGGTTTCCACACATCCGTTGAAAAGTAACTTAAACCCGCATTCATCTCACCAGCTATAGAGGTGGGAGACTTCTGTACCTGTCGCTACGCTTTCGGTATAGAAATTAATTGTAGCTGACGCTTTGCTTTCGCTACATAAAACAATTGCTAAAAGAAGTTAAACACCAATTAAAAATCTTTAAGTTTTTTGATGGTGTGAAAACTGTAGCTTTAAATTTACTGAATCTACGTTGTAACAAAGCCTATTTTTTTTGCAACAAAACGAAAAATCATCGTAAGTTCTGAGAAGTGTTGCTACGATTAAAACAGAAAGGAGATCCACATGAAATTCAACTATATTTGGAAAAACAATCAATCATCTTCTGAAATTGAGATTATTAGTAATCCATCGAATAAAGAATTACTTTCGACAATTGAACAGCATTTTTTTCAATCTATAACATTAAGCGCAACAGATTTCAAAACAAATCGTCAGGTTATGATTGAACTCAATGACATCGAAGCAATTGAAGCATCTGGTCATTTTACTAAAGTCTTTTTAATAGATGGTTCAGAGCTATTGCTGAATAAGATTTTAAAAGAATTATCTTACTTGGAATCATTCGGATTGGTTAGAATCAATAATTCAATGATTTTGAATTTGAATCAAATACGCTCATTTGCTTCGGGAAGTCATGCTAGATTGGAAGTTATTACAAAACAACAAAATAAGTATATTGTCAGTAGACATTACGCAAAATCTATTAAGGAGAAATTGATATGATAAAAGACTTAAAAAATAGCTTTTTATACGTTTCATTTTTGGGGTTGATTTGGATTATTTTTTTAATTACTATTTTTAATCTTCACGAAGAAATAGTCAACTTTTTTTACATTTGGAATTTAATTGGTATTAGCGTTCTGATGGGGATTGTTTTTGGTATAGCTTATCCATATTTGTGGAACTACTCAACATTAAAAGTAACACCTAAAATTACTATTAGTACTTTTTTGAATTTTTTCTGTGGCATAGGAAGTGTATATCTCTTTTCTCTGAAAGTATTTGAAATTATCAAACCTTATTTGTTGCTAATTTTAGTGATAACGTTGATCGGTCATATCATCGGATTTTATTTCTTCTCAAAATATGAAAATAAAAAAATAGCGGATAGTTTGAATAGATCGCTTAAAAATCAAGGAGACGAAAATGAACCTCAATACTAGCTTACAAGTACTATTAAATGATATTGCTCAGAAACAAAAGAAGGGGCTTCCATTTATAATGGCCTCAATATTTATTTGGGGAGTTATCACAATAATCACGTTGCTGCCTTTAGATTTAATGATAAAAAATATTGGTATTTTATCTTGTGGTGCATTGCTGTTTCCTGTTTCGATTCTTTGTGCCAAAATATTAAATGTTGATTTATTTTATAAAGAAAATCCATTGATTAATGGACTATTGATTGCAACAAACAATCAAATTTTATATTTAATTATTTGTATTCTTTTATTAATTAAAGCACCTATGTGGGTCTTACCTGTATATGCAATTATTTACGGTGCACATTTGTTACCATATTCATTCTTTTATCAATCAAAAAGTTATCAATATAGTTCAATATTTATTTGTATAGCTATTTTTATAAGTGTAATTTTCTTTCATTTAAATATTATTTTTGTCCCATTAATCGTAGAAATTGGTGTACTTTTCTTATTTTTAATGCTAAAAAAGGAAATAAAAAGCTAGTCTGTAAAAATCAGACTAGCTTTTTATTCGAAATCAAATGAGGGGATTATTCCCACTCAATAGTTGCAGGTGGCTTAGATGTAATATCATACAGCACGCGGTTAACGTGTTTTACTTCGTTTACTAGGCGTACAGAAACTTTCTCTAATACATCCCAAGGAATGCGTGCCCAGTCAGAAGTCATACCGTCGATAGATGTTACTGCACGGATACCGATTGCATAGTCATACGTACGTGCATCGCCCATTACGCCAACTGAACGGATGTCAGGTAATACCGTGAAGTATTGCCAGATGTCGCGATCAAGACCAGCTTTTGCGATTTCCTCACGTAGGATGAAATCAGATTCGCGTACGATTTCTAGTTTTTCTTCTGTTACTTCACCAAGTACACGGATACCTAGACCTGGGCCTGGGAATGGTTGACGCCAAACGATTTTTTCGTCAAGGCCAAGCTCTAATCCTAGTGCGCGCACTTCGTCTTTAAATAATGTGTTAAGTGGTTCGATTAATTTGAATTGCATGTCTTCTGGAAGACCACCAACGTTATGGTGAGATTTAATAGTTTGCGCAGTTGATGTTCCAGATTCAATGATATCTGTGTAAAGCGTACCTTGTGCTAAGAAGTCCATTCCTTCAAGTTTAGCCGCTTCTTCATCGAATACGTAAATAAATTCGTTACCGATAATTTTACGTTTTTGCTCTGGATCAGAAACGCCCGCAAGTTTATCCATGAAACGTTGACGTGCATCAATTTTAATAAGATTCATGTCAAAGTCTTCTGTGAATGTTTTCATAACTTGCTCAACTTCACCTTTACGGTTTAAGTTGTGGTCAACGAACATACAAGTTAGTTGGTCGCCGATTGCTTTATGAATTAGAACAGCAACAACTGATGAATCTACACCGCCAGAAAGTGCACATAATACTTTTTTGTCACCTACTGTTTCGCGGATTTTTGCGATTTCAAGTTCAATGAAGTTTGCCATTGACCAATCGCCTTTTGCTCCACAAATGTCGAATACGAACTGACGTAATAAGTCGTTACCATATACAGAGTGACGTACTTCTGGGTGGAATTGTACTGCATATAGTTTACGTTCTACATTTGCCATTGCTGAGATTGGGCAAGCAGCACTTGTTGCGATTACTTCAAAACCAGCAGGTACTTCTGTTACATGGTCACCATGGCTCATCCAAACGATTTGTTCAGTTGGTAAGTTACCGAATAACTTGTTTGAAGCTGTTACTTTAATTTCTGCTTTACCATATTCACGTGTTTCAGCACCTTCAACTTTACCACCTTGCGTATGTGCCATTAATTGCATACCATAGCAAATACCTAGGATAGGTAAGCCTAATTCGAAAATAGCCGGGTCTACATGAAAGGCATTTTCGTCATAAACTGAGTTTGGACCACCTGAAAAGATAATACCTGTTGCGTTCATACCTTTAATTTCTTCTGCTGTAATTGTATGAGGATGTAACTCACTGAAAACACCAAATTCACGGATACGACGCGTAATCAATTGGTTAAATTGGCTACCGAAATCAAGAACGACGATTTTTTCTTGCTCTAATAAAGGGCTTGCTGACAATATTTCCACCTCTTCTACTATTTTTAAAGGACTTTTCATATGTTCAAAGAAAAACGCGTATGAAAGTAAAAACTTCCTACGCGTTCATAAGCTCTAAATTTATAAAGGCGAATGCGTAGCAAAGCAAAGTGATTTACTAACCTTCTCACCTAACCAAAACATTCACCTTCATAGAGAAATCATTTACGGTGATTTCGTAGAAACATTCGAACCTTATTATCGAACTTATATGAAAGCAATCCTCATCATATATAATTTTTTTCATTTTACTCTTTGTACCCATCAAAATCAACTGATAGTTCGATTGATTAAATATTCCCAACTTTCTTTCAGCTTCACAAAGTCAACCTCTTGTTTGTCCTTACCATAAATATGTTGTTCATATACAGTGGTAAGTTTTTGCATCTCTTCTGTCTCTAACGATGCATCTACTCTTGTAGCAAATACTCGTAATGTTTCCCCATCTTTCCGGCGTAATCCAATACGAGATAATTGCTTCATTAGAATATGGTATGAAGCGTCAAAATTTGTCCAGTCCGCTTCTTTTTTACGAAATGCGCGAACTTGCATTTTAGGTATCCATGTTTTACGTTGCATAAACAAAGCAACGCCAGTGATGATCATCAAAATGACTAGAGCAATCCAAACATAAGTATGCTTTTTCACCCATGTCCATACAGTATCTAAACTAAACGATGTTGAGCTAGCAGTTTCTTTTTTTGATGCTTGCTCTTCCTTCTTTGGTTGCACTTGTTTTTTTTCAGGCTGTAGCACTTGCTCCTGCTGTGCAGTGTCTTGCTCAATATCATAATCGATATTCACATTCCCCATGAATCCAATTGTCGGTTCAAATTCCATCCAACCTGTTCCAGGTACATACGCTTCCACCCAAGAGTGTGCATTATCATTTGTAATTCGATACTCACGTAAACCGTCTGTCATTCGACCAGGATTACCAGGTGCAAAGCCTTTTACCCAGCGTGCGGGTATCCCTACCGAGCGTAGGAGTACGACCATTGATGTTGAGAAATTATCACAGTAGCCAACTTTAGTATCGAATAAAAACTGGTCAACATAATCTTGGCCCTCAGCCGGGGTTGCTACTTCTTTTTTATCGTATCTAAAGCCATGAGATGAAAAATATTTTTCAACTGCTTTTATCTGATCATATACCGAAGCTTTATTCTGTGTGATTTCTTTAGCTAAATTCTCTACACGTTGTGGAAGTGTGTTTGGCAATTGTAAAAACCGATTAAAGGATGAATCTAATGTTTTTAGCTCTGAAGGTTTAGACAATTGGAGCTGCTCCATACTATATACTGGATTACTATATGACACCGTATAGTTAGACAATAATTTTGAATCGCCATTCTGTTGCTCTATTGCTATTTTTTCAGTTTGTTCATCTTGAATAAATAGCGGTGAGTCTTGGGCAGAAACAGATGTCATGCCATATGTTTGAATTATAAATGGCATTGGAACAGCAATGTCCATTTGAATTTTACGTTCATTTTTAGGAGATCCAACTTGTAATGAAGTTTGGATAGGGGTATTGGTCTGATAAACATTTTTCCCAAAGTTACCCTCCGAAAGAATCCAGCCCTTCGATGTATAAGTATCCTTTGTATCTATCCGCCAATAATGACGATCACGGGAAGTTGCAGTAAAAATTAGTGTATTATCACCTTTAAACGGTCCCCCTAATCGGCTATCATCCTCGCTGTAACCAACTGTTTTTTCACCTGTTCCAACGTCCCCTTGCCCTGCAATCCCTTTAATAAAAGGCACCGGATCAGCCCAAGTTGGTCCTACCTTAGGTAAAAAGAATGCCACTACACTAACAAGCATTACCGAAACAATCATCGGAATAACCAATTTCCACTTTTCTATTACATTGCCCGATGCATCTGTTTGAAGCCATAAGCGCTTAACAAAAAGCAAGCCTGTCATTATTAATCCAAGTACAATAACTTTAACAATTGCCACCTTTCCATCATAGTCACTAAATGTATCTAGTGTGGCAATAAAGAATACGGTTAACGCAAAGAAATAGAATATATTTTTCCGCACAGTTATCCAGTGATGAATTAGGTATATCAACATCCAAATAAGCGCAAGGAATAGCACCGTTCTAAATGAATCCGATACATGTCCAAAATCACCCGATAGAATAGTAGTCATATTCCATTTCCATTCATGCATTAAAAATGGTAACGTCTCTCCTGAGAAAAGGGGACTTTTACTATACATAAACACTATAAACCAAGTAATATAACCAAATTTCACTAACCCCGACAACAATGGATGTACTTGAAATAAGTTGAGTGCTAGTGATAGACCAATAAACACTAAAAATAAATGAAACACGCCTGTATTTGTTAACTCCATTACAGGAATAAGCCATTCACGTAAAATTAGAAAAATAATTACGTATGCTATTGCTAATTCTATAAAATCTCCTAGTGATTTTTTCACGGCTTCTTCACCTCCGTGAACAAATTGTAATAATCTATTGGATTTACATGTACAACTTGAATTTGCTTATAACGCTTTGCCAGCTCTGTTTGCATAGGTGGCTGCTCCGCTACTACAAAACAAATACAGCTTTTCACCATAATGGCAAGAGAATGAAATAATTCATCGGATACTTCACTCGTAACATACAATAGTGTTGCAACATGCTTAAACACTTGTTGATCTCGTAATTGAAATTTGACCGTTTCAGCAGGTTTTATAGCAGCTAAATGATACATTACTTGATCTAGCTGCTTATTACCTTGAATAATCGGAAACACCTTCGTTTTAGAACCAGCTGAAACAAATGAAATATCTCCATGTTCTTTGACAATTGTTTGTAGCATCGATGCCACAAGCTCAATTTTTTCTTCAAATAACGGAGACTTTCCGGCATGAAGTACCAACATTAACTCCTGTGATTGACGATCTTCAAATTCCTTAGATTGCAACGTTTGTGTTTTCGCAAATGACTTCCAGTGAATCCATGAAAAACGGTCACCAGGAACATATTCACGTAAGCCAACAGCCATTGATGTATCCTTAACAATCGAATAAGGTGACATCATTGAACCAACATCAAATTTTGTTTGAAGCGCGGCATACCTCATCTCTCGTACTCTCGGATAAACTAAAATAACTTGTTCCTTTTCTGCCGCAACTTGCTTTTTTGCCCAGCCAAAAAAATCACAGAAAACAATATTAACACCTAAGTAGCGATGCTCGCCACGGGACATATTTTCCAGCACATAATTCCAGCTAAATCTCTTCCTAAAGCCAACGAACTTAATGGCATTCGTTCCTTGCACCTTCGATTGAACAAGGGCCTCACTGTTCACAAGTTCTTCCATCATCATATAAGCAAACGGAAAGCGTGTTTTTCGTTCTACCGTAATTGTCACCTTAGCAGATTGTCCACTCTCCACATGGGAGGGCTCGATCTTGCGTTCCACCAGTAAAATATTTTCTTTTACCAGTAAGAAAGTAAATGCGTATAACAAAAACGGACTCACCGTAAAAAATACAAACCAACTGACAAACCCACCTTGGAACATGGCATAACAAAACGTTAAAATCATTAACAAAGAAACTAATAAGAAATGTTTACTTTTCTCTATTAAAGCTCGCCATTTCTTCATTGTTCTGCAAACCTCTTTGTGGGCACAGGTGTTTTGGCAATAATACGCTCAATAATTTCTTCTGCCGCTACGTTATCATAACGAGCTTCTGGTTTTAATACTAAACGATGGCTAAAGACAAATGGTACTAAATATTGAACATCATCAGGAGTAACATAACTACGCCCTTTAATAAATGCATAAGCTTGTGAAGCTTTCATTAAAGCAATTGTTGCCCGAGGACTTACTCCTAAATGTACATAGCTATTTTCTCTTGTTTGAGTCGCTAGTTCGACCATATAATTTTTGACTGAATCATCAACATACACACCCTGTACAAGCTCCTGCAATTCATTTAATTGCGCAACAGTTAGCACTGCTTCAATTTTTTCAATCGGTTTACCATGTTCAGCACGACGAAGAATCTCCACTTCTTGCCCTCTTGTAGGATAGCCCATTTTTATTTTTAGTAAGAATCGGTCGAGCTGTGCTTCTGGTAACGGATATGTTCCTTCGTGTTCGATTGGGTTTTGAGTGGCCATAACGAAAAATGGTTGATTGATTGTTAGAGTTTTACCATCAATAGTGACAGATGCTTCCTCCATCCCCTCAAGCAAAGCAGATTGTGTTTTTGGAGATGTACGGTTAATTTCATCAGCTAATATTACATCCCCCATAATCGGACCAGGTCGAAACTCGAATTCCAACGTTTTTGGATTATAGATAGATACCCCTACAACATCTGACGGTAATAAATCAGGTGTAAATTGAATCCTTTTAAACTGTGCATCAAAGGATTTTGCCAATGCTCGTACCATCATTGTTTTACCAACACCCGGTACGTCCTCAAGCAAGATATGTCCCCTTGCTAGCAAGGCTACTATGCTAAGCTCCGCAACCTCTCTTTTGCCTATCATTACTTTTTCTATATTTTCTAATACATCTTGTATTTGCGAATTCATAAATCAAAAAACCCCCTATTTCATTTTCGGCAATTGTTCGAATTGCATGATAATTCCTTTAAGAATAACGAAATATGTTTAGTAACACAATTATATGAGACGATAATCTATTGCTTAATCCCTATAGTTTGAGCACTTAGCGAGAAAAGTAGTAATACTTCGGCATGAGAAATAAGGCTTGTCTGAATTCTCGTTCAAACAAGCCTATCTCCTAGTATAACGTCATTACCTATCAAAATGTTACAAATTTAATTTTTTTAACCATAAATTCTCTAATGAAGATGAATTTTCTTGTAAAAGTATTTCCTCTAATTCACCAGAAATTAGTATGTTTCCTTCATGTAAAACTAACACATCGTCCGCTACTTCCTCCGCAAAAGCAAGCAAATGCGTAGAAAATATTACAGTACAGCCCCTTGCTTTTTCCTCTAGCATCATTTTTTTCAGCTCTGCAATCCAATAAGGATCAAGGCCATTAGTCGGCTCGTCTAAAATAAGCAAAGAGCCTTCGCCAAGTAAGCTTTGAGCGAGATTAAGTCTTTGACGCATTCCCTTTGAGAAATGCTTCACTTTTTGCTTTCGAACATCCCATAAAGCAACACGTCTCAGTACATCTTCCTGTTCTTTTTTACCAATTTTCTTTAAAGAGGCAAGTAGCTGCAGAATTTCTGCCGCTGTTAACATAGATGGAAAATCCACATCGTCAGGCATGTATCGAATAGCTTGTGGTTTATGCCATATTATTTCTCCTGATTTTTGCTTTTCCTGCCCAGTTAGTAGGCGAATTAAAGTACTCTTTCCTGCACCATTTCCTCCTACAAGCGCTAAAATACGCCCTGCCTGTAAAGAAAAGGAGGCTTCTTGAAGACCTCTATTATTATCATAGATATTCGATAACTTCTTTGCTTCTAATAGCATTATCTTCTGTCCCCTTTCTATCAATTATGCCTCGGCATAATTGCGTCCAGAATCGACTTTGTGCTTAGGCCTGCACGATGCAGGTCAGTTAGCCGTTATCGCATGGATGCGATGGTTTTAGGCTAACATCCCCTAAGAACTCCTTTCCGATTCTGTGACATCCGCCGGAGGCTTTATCTTCTTTCACCGAAAGAAGATAAAAGTAAGCTAGTGTAAGCTAACGGACATACTATCCAAAGCAATGTCACAGCTACGTATACTGCGTAACCTAATGGTGACGCATAAAACTGTGTTACTTTATAAAATGCTGGGCCAAGCACGCTAGCCTGATCTGTAAAAATAAAGTAACCAAAGCGCAACCACTCCACAGGATTAATATGTATCGCTATAATCGTCAGTTTTTGAAGAATATGACCAGCCACGACAGTTCCAATAGCCATTAAAGCGTAAGAGATTAGTAATAAAAAAATTGACCAAAAAACAAGTGATAACGACAGTGCAAATAATCTTGTTTTCGCAAAAGCTCCCACTGCAATGGCCAATGACACAAAAATGAATATACATAGCAAGGTTAGAATTATGAAAATAAATGGCAAACGCACTCCACCAAGAAATCCACCAAGCGCTAATATTACGCCAAACGCCACGACAACGACCAATAAAAAAGCAAGTACAGAGGCAATATACTTTCCTGCAATATATTGCATACGAGTCATCGGATAAGTCTTCAATAATGAAAACCAGCCTGATTCTACATCACCAGCTACGCTCATACTACCGATCGTTAATATAAATAGAGGCAATAAAAACAACAGTACGTTTAAAAACGAGGCTGTCTGTCGTGTAAAACCCTCTACATCTGGTAATGCCATTTGCTGAATGACAATGATAGCTGTAAAAATGAACGTGAAAAGTACGCCTACAAGCTGCATCCAACGACTTCTGAGCATTTGCTTTAATTCTAGTTTAATAAGCATACTATACATCACTTATGGATCCCCCATTTAAAATCGAGTAGATCCTTATAGGCAAGCAGCTGACCCTCTCCCTCTGTAGACATCCACTCCTGTGCCGCTTCCTTCGAATCGAGCGCAACTACCCCATAATTCATAGGAGTCCAATAATCTTTGTTGTATACATAAACAGCATTAAAAACGTCAATCCATTCATTTTTTGCTGCGTCTTTAATATAAGCCGCCCCTATCTCATCTTCTCCATTTGCTTTTATATATTCCATCAGACAGCCAATGTCATCGAAAATTTCATAATCACCATTCTTCAATGCAATCTGACCAGCATATGCATTGTGAACTATACTCATATTGCAAATTTTACAAACATCGGTTTCACTTACTATTTCACGAGGTTCATATGTTTTTTCACTACAGCCCACCAACACACCACAACATAGCACGACAATCATTATCCATTTTTTCATTCTGTTATTCCTCTTTTCCATAGCCATAAACTACTTAATGTCAAGAATAAGCCTAATAGCATTTGCTCCATATTCATCTTGTTCTTTTCTTTCTCATGCTTCATAGCCAATCGCGGAGTATTATCAACAAGCATATTCTTTTCAGTTCTATTAATTTGCTGATCCAGTGATGTCAGTAAAATAACGCTCGGAGATGCCACGAAATATTGGTAAACAGGCTGACGAACCATCCATTGACCAAAGCTTGACACAGCCACGTAGGGAATATCACCAATACCATTGTCTTTTAAATCAATCCCTGAGTAATCATCATAATAATTATTTACCAGTCGAAAGCCTTGTTTATCGGAGCGCGCCGTTAAAATATTACCTGTAAAGTTATTACTACTAGCCATTGTGTCATCACTTACCTTGGTACCTTCAAGGGCTGTTTGGTTCATCTGAAAATCATTAGTTTCAATTTGGATATTTGAACTTTTCTGCATTGCAACACCAGTTCGATTATTTTTGATCGTGTTATGTTTAACTTTTGCTTGCTGTACATCATACAGCAGCATACCGTAGCCATTAAAATCAAAATGGTTAGCTATTGTATTACTCTCAAGGAGTATGTCAGTTGTCATCATAATCATAAGACCAGTCACATTATGAACATATGTATTAAAAAGTGCTTCAGCATCACTTGTATACATAAAATGCGTACCGTAACGACTGCTCGTCACCTTATTACGTTGAACAACAATATGTTTGACCTCCTCTACATAAATTCCGTCCTGCACTTGCTCAATAGTATTGCCTTCGATGATGATGTCTTCACTCTTAAAGACAGCCACCCCATTACCTTTTTTGGAATAATGACCGTCGATACCGGTCACATTGATTTCATGTATGCGTACATTTTTGGAGCGTTGTATATGAACGCCTGTATGAACATCTTTAATTTGTAATTTTCGTAGCTCTAGTCCATCTACAGTATTAGCAACAATCGCTTTATTTTTTCCTGATAACGTTATGTTTTCCACGATGACATTAGCAGTGTTTTCAATTCGGAGTGCTGGGTTGTTTCTTTCACCAATAAGTTCAGCTCCTCCTTCACCTTGTAGCGTTATCGGTTTTGACACAATAAAATTACCTTGGTAACGACCAGCAGGAATATGAACGACCTCCCCTGGCTTTGCTTCATTAATTGCCTCCTGTACATCGAAATCGGCGTGCACTGTCTGACTCATGAATAGAAAAAATAATAAGGCAAACACTATTTTTTTCACCAATCCTTACCTCCCAGTTCAGCACGAAAAGACTAGAGGAAATTCCCCTAGTCCATTCGATTAATGACCATGACCATCTTGTTTCTTTTCTTCCATATGCATAGAATCAGATTCACCTTCGACTTCTTTTTCTCCCATTTTCTTTTTACGACGCTCTAATGCATCATCTTTAATTTTTTGTAATTCCTCTACATGTGCAGTTGGATTGTCAGCTATATATTTGTCTGCATCAGCTTTATTAGTGAAATAAATATATCCCCAGTTCATAGGAGATTTTAGGTCTGTTTTGACGATAGTTGCATCATCAACCTTTACCCAATCTTTTGTATTAAAATCACGTACAAATTTTTCGTTCTTTTCATTATTGGCAACCTCAGCATTTACTAAACAGCCAATGTCATCATAAAAGGCAACTGTTCCATCCTCTTTTATTGCTTGAGTAGAAAATTCACCCATATCTTCGTCCTTCAAATATACTTTCATATTACACATTTCACACATTGTACCTTCTTTTGGCTCTTGTAAGCGTGGATCCACTAAAGAAGCAACTTGTTTAGATTTATCCTTTGCTTCTGCTTCACTTGTTGTAACATCTTGCTTAGACTCTTCTTTCTTAACTTGATCTTTTTCTGTACCACACGCCGCGAGTAAAAGTAATGCAGCAAGTGCAGGTAACCATATTTTTTTCACAATTGCTTCCCCCAATATTTCTGTTTTCTGTTTTCTGTTTTCTGTTTTCTGTTCTCTATTACATACTTTACAGGTAAGTTGTGAAATAAGTTAAAAATAGCTGTGAAGTATTGGAAAAATTACCTTGAATATTCATTGAACATCTCGACTTCAAATATTTTGAATATAAAATATATCATTTCCATTTTTTCGATAACTTACAGGGTGATTCTACCTCCATCAAACTTTCCCCAAAGGAAAAAACTCTCTACATTAAGAATGACATAGAGAGTCTCATAGTGTTGAAAAACAAAATCCTCAAAGGAATCTTTGTAAATGTTGGCGCTTTAAATGGAGTGATTTCCGTTTCAGGTACTCACTTTTCTGTGAGCAAGCGTACAGAAATATTTGTTGCAGAAGTTTCGTTGAATATATTAAAGTGACATACCAGAAGATACATATTATGTGAAGAGGTTGATTGGAGTGGAGGCCGGGCGACTCCTTGAGGATTAGCGTCACAGATGAGACCCTGGAGCGAGCATCGCGAGTGAAGCGGCTCATCGGACGCCCCTAGGAAGCTTTGCTCTGTGCGAAAGCGTAGTGTTAACGTAGCGGCAGCAACAAAGCGCCCTGCCAGAACGGAAATCAACCCCTCGTTTTTCCGAAGAGCCATACTTTATTTAATAGAAAACCTTTATTTTATTGACATAAAAGTTTCATTTACGATCGGTTATACAGAAGAGCGGTAACTATTGAGAAGCTTCTTTCGCTTGCTGACAAGACTTAGCTTAACGGCAGTTTCATTTAATTCATTGCGTATTTGTAAATCGTAAGCACTGTCCCCACAACCAGCCGCTATTTTATTTGGACGTTGTTGTTGAATTTGTCTAGTGTTACTTATATGTTTATTATTTTTATTCTTTTGCAAACTGTTTTTAAACTGTCTCTTCGGATTTTGTCCAAAATTATGACTTAAATCCCCAGCATGTAGATACTGTTGTTCGTTACGAAATATGCTACTAGTCGTCGAACTTACTCTAGAAGTCCTCATAAATAATTACCCTCCTTTACTTTTTATCAACTTTATAGGTATATATATCGACATTATATGCTTGAACTTAATAATACAGAACCAAATTGCTTAAAAAGGAGAGAAAAGAGTTATAAGAAAAAGTGTTTTTCACTTTTTCTTATAACTCTTTCCCCAATATTTATATGTTTATCGCCAAAAGTTGGAAATGATATTTTTTAAAACGTATTCCATTATATATAGGTTGATTGGAGTGGAGGCTGGACGACTCATTGGTGAACAGCGATAGGGGAACGAAGGCTAAAACCATCACGTCCTGTGGTACGCCTTCGTGACCAACATCCTGCTGCTGCCGCTACGGTAGCACTTCGCTTTCGCGCAAAAAACACCTGTTGCCCCAAGCGGCTCATCGGACGCCCCCAGGAAGCTCTGCTCTGCGCGAAAGCGAAACGACAGCGATAAAAGCGCACAGCCGGAACGGAAATCAACCCCACGTTATGGTGATAGCTTTATATTACTTCCAAAAATCATCAAATATTGTAATTGGCATATGACGTTTGTGCTGAGAACGTAAATAATGCCTTTCTAATGTTTTTCGAGCTTCTTCAGGGATTTCTTTCCCTTCCAAATAATCATCAATTTGATCATAAGTTAAACCAAGTGCTACTTCATCTGGTAATGATGGACGATCTTCCTCTAAATCCGCAGTTGGTGTCTTTAAATATAAGTGCTCCGGGCAATCAAGCGCAGCTAACAACTGCTTACCCTGGCGCTTGTTGAGACGGAAAATTGGCATTAAATCCGCCCCACCATCCCCAAATTTCGTGTAAAAACCTGTAATTGCCTCCGCAGCATGATCTGTCCCTAGCACAACAGCATTATTCATAGCAGCAATTGAATACTGCACCTTCATTCGCTCACGTGCCTTTTCATTTCCTTTTACAAAATCGCTTAGTTCAATACCCGCATTCGTTAATGCTCCAACACTCGCATCGACAGCATGTTTAATGTTGACCGTATAAGTTTTCGTAGGCTTTATAAAGTCAATCGCATCCTGACAGTCCTTTTCATCTGCTTGCACACCATATGGTAAACGAACAGCCCAAAACGAGTACTTCACTTCTCCCACCTCGGCATTTAACTCGTCAACCGCAAGCTGCGTTAATTTCCCTGTTAACGTTGAGTCTTGCCCACCTGATATCCCAAGGACAAATCCCTTTACAAAGCTATAGCGACGCGCATATTCCTTTAAAAAATCAATGGATTTGCGAATCTCTTTCTGCGCATCAATAGTAGGTAATACACGTAATTCCCTAATGATTTCTTGTTGTAATATCATTTTGTCCTTCACTCCTTACGTTTTACAATCGATTGACCATATCACTTACTTCTTCAATGTTACGCATTTTATTATTCCAGCATTTTTGGCTTAAATCGACTGGGTATTCTTCAGGATTCATGGCACGTTTATATTCATCCCATAACAACTCTAAATTCTCAGCTGCATAATCACGCATTTCTTCCAAAGTAGGATTTTGATAATTAATTTCGCCATTTTTGATCACATGATGATGTAAATTCTTAGCTTCAAAGTTTGTTACAAATTTGGATACGAATGTATGAACAGGGTGGAACATTTTAATTCGTTCCTCTGATTGAGGGTTTTCATCTTGCATCGTAATGTAATCTCCCTCTGCCTTGCCGTTTTTTCTATCAATAATGCGATATACATTTTTTAAACCTGGCGTTGTTACCTTTTCAGCATTCGCTGATATTTTAATCGTATCTTCTAATTGTCCATCTTTATTTTCAATAGCGACCATTTTATAAACAGCCCCTAAAGCAGGTTGGTCGTAAGCTGTAATAAGTTTTGTACCTATTCCCCACACATCAACTTTTGCACCTTGAGCCTTTAAGTTTAAGATCGTGTATTCATCTAAGTCATTTGATACGATAATTTTAGCGTTCTGGAAACCTGCCTCATCTAACATGCGACGTGCTTCTTTCGACAAGAAAGCTATATCTCCACTGTCTAAACGAATTCCAATAAAGTTAATTTTGTCACCAAGCTCTTTAGCCACTTTGATCGCTGTTGGTACACCCGATTTTAACGTATTGTAAGTATCTACAAGGAATACGCAATCACGATGACGTTTTGCATAGGCGTGAAAAGCATCGTAATCATTTTTATAAGCCTGTACAAGTGCATGTGCATGTGTTCCTGATACGGGTATATTGAAGAGTTTACCTGCTCTCACATTACTAGTTGAAGCAAAACCACCTATAAACGCTGCTCGTGTTCCCCAGATCGCTGCATCCATCTCATGAGCGCGTCGTGTACCAAACTCCATCGCCACTTCATTTTTTATAATTTGTTTGATACGACTAGCCTTTGTTGCGATTAAGGTTTGGTAGTTCACAATGTTAAGTAATGCAGTTTCAATTAGCTGCGCCTCCACTAACGGTGCTTCAATGCGAACAATTGGTTCATTAGCAAAAACAATTTCTCCTTCCACCATAGAATACATATCCCCTGTAAATCGAATATTTTTTAAATACTCGATAAAATCCTCTTTATATCCAACCTCTTCACGTAAATACGCAATGTCCGAATCACTGAAATGGAAATTACGTAAATATTCAAGGATTTTCTCTAAACCTGCAAAAACTGCATAACCATTGCCAAAAGGTAACTTTCTAAAATATAATTCGAAAACTGCTTTTCTATTATGTATACCATCAGCCCAATACGACTCTGCCATATTGATTTGGTATAAGTCCGTGTGTAGCGCTAAGCTATCATCTGCATAGTTTGATCTCACAAGAAACCCCTTCTTCCGCTTTGATAATTAGTCCTAGTATACACTATATACCCAATTTCTTGCGTTTGAACATTCTCCTGTATTAATGTTAGATTTCCTTACATGAATAATCAGAAAATTTCAAACAAGACACATTTTAGACACATTTTTTAGTACCGCTTTCATTCCTCCTATAAAAACCTTTTTAGCAAACTATTTCGAAACGCGAAATACAAGATGTAACAAAACCTAACATACACAACAAAATAATAATTGCACTGTTTTTTATGTCGTTTTAATATGTAAATTAAATTACGCAAGGAGCTGGTATTGATGAAAAAAATAGAAGCAATCATTCGTCCTGAAGTTTTCGGTGCTGTTAGGGACGGACTGGCACAGGAAGGAATTGCAGGACTAAGTGTTTCCGAAATTGCTGGCTGCGGAAAGCAATTAGGCCGGACTGGGCTATTTCGTGGAAATACCTATGAAATTGAATTTTTACCGAAGTTGAAATTAGAAATGATTGTAGATGACAAAAAAGTAGATCCAATTGTAGAAGTTTTATTACGTGATGCAGCAACCGGCAAGGTTGGAGACGGTAAAATCTTTATTTATCCAGTAGAACAAGCAATTCGTATCCGCACTAAAGAAGTCGGATCAATTGCAGTAGAATAAAGGAGGCAAAATATATGGATGAAGTAATATTATCTGTAAATTTAGTTTGGATGATGCTCGGTGCAATTTTAGTGTTCTTTATGCATGCAGGATTTGCGATGGTGGAGGCTGGCTTTACGCGTTCAAAAAACGCAGTCAATATTATTATGAAAAACTTCCTTACTATTTCACTTGGCGGTATCGTCTATTTTCTATGTGGTTACGCTATTATGTTCGGTGATACAGTCGGAGGTTTCTTCGGTACAAGTGGCTTCGCCTTAAAAGGTGTAGATAATCTTTCCTTCTTTATTTTCCAAACGATGTTTGCAGCAACTGGAGCAACAATTTTATCTGGAGCAGTGGCAGAACGTACTAATATTTTTGCTTATATCGGCGTTATTATTCTCATGTCATCACTTGTTTATCCTGTTGTTGGTCATTGGGTTTGGAGTGGTCAAGGTTGGCTAACAGAACTTGGCTTCGTTGACTTCGCTGGATCTACTGTTGTTCACTTATCAGGTGCAGTTGCGGCATTTATAGCAGCGATTATGGTCGGCCCCCGTCTTGGTAAATATGAAAATGGTCGTGTTAACGTTATTACAGGACACAGCATTCCACTAGGAGCTTTAGGCGTATTTTTACTTTGGTTTGGTTGGTTCGGCTTCAATGGAGCCTCTACATTAGCTGCTGATCCTAAACTTGTTCCTATCGTAATCGCAAATACATTTTTCGCAGCGGCTGCTGGAGTTGTCGCTACTGCCTTTTATACACAGTTTCGATATGGTCATATTGATGGCTCGCTAACATTAAACGGTGCTTTAGCAGGGCTCGTATCTATTACTGCTGGTGCTGCTAATGTTAGTATTATCGGTTCAATCATTATCGGCTTGATTGCTGCTCCATTATTAGTTGAAGGCGTCCGCTTTATTGAATGGAAATTAAAAATTGATGATCCTGTTGGTGCAATTGCTGTGCATGGTATCTGTGGCGCTTGGGGTACCCTTGCAGTTGGTTTGTTTGATATTGGTGGTCAAGGATTATTTTATGGAGGGGGCTTTAGCCTATTAGGTGTGCAAGCAATTGGAGTTATCGCTACAATTGCCTGGGTTAGCGTTTCAGTAACAGCTGGTTTATTTATAATAAAAGCATTTGTGCCATTACGAGTTTCCGCTGAGGAAGAAGTCGCTGGCTTAGATGTCATCGAACATGGCGCTCCTGCTTATGAATTTCAAGATATTTTCAAAGGCTCTGCCGTACGAGGAGAAACATTTGCTCAGCGTCTAACTCATATTGGTAAAACACACACCAAGGTCCAAGAAGAACATGTATAGTGTTCAATGAGCTTTTATTCCTTTGAAACGAAGAACAAGAATCTGCACACGCTTTAAGCAGCATATGCAGATTCTTCTTATTATAATCTCTCTAGCTCAAGTAAAAATTCTTTCATAGCTAGTCCACTACGAAAGCCTGTTAGCTTACCATCTTTCCCAATCACACGATGACAAGGAATAATTGCCAATATTGGATTAGCACCGATTGCACTACCTACAGCTCTTACTGCTTTCGGATTACCTATGCGATGAGCAATATCTGAGTACGTTGTAGTTGTACCATATGGTAACTCCTTCAATGCATCCCATACTGCTAGTTGAAAGGGTGTTCCTTTGACATGTACTGGCAAATCAAATTCAGTAAGTTCTTTATTAAAATAAGCCGTTAATTGCTTAATATATTGCTGTAATTTATCTTTATTCTCTTCAAAGTGATAGCCTTTAAAGGGCTTTTTTGCCCACACTTCCACCTCTTCAAATGGTGCATTTGGTGTTCCGATATAGACAAGACCTTCATCTGAAGCAACGATGTACATTTTACCTTGTGCATATGTTAATGTATCTACATATAATACATCCATTCTGTATCCCCCTTAACTTACTTTACCCATTACTTGTAAAATATTATTTAGCTTCCCTTTGTTTCATGCTACAGTTATTTTACCTATCAGTATAAAGGAGTTTTAACTTTATGAATACATCATATGAGCCTGCTATTCATTTTCAACAGGTCACCTTTTCATCGAATGACAAAATGATAATAAAATCGATTACTGGTTCATTCCCAAAAGGAAAAATCACTACATTAGTCGGCCCTTCAGGCGCTGGCAAAACAACTCTACTTAAATTGTGCAATGGACTACTGTCCCCTACAGATGGTCAAATATTAATTGATAATCAAGACATTTCTACATACGAGCCAACCGCTTTAAGAAGGCATGTGAGTATAGCTCTTCAAGCAGCCCCTATGATAGAAGGAACTGTATTTGACAATCTTGCACTTCCTCGTTCGTTACAAGGAGAACAGCTTACAGAGCAAGAAGCTATTCAATATTTACGAGATGTTGGACTCGATCAAAGCTTTTTACAACGCCCTACGCATAAATTATCAGGTGGACAACGACAAAAAGTTTCTATAGCAAGAACACTTATTAATCAATCCCCCATTTTATTGCTAGATGAAATCACATCTGCACTAGACCGTCAATCTGTGCAGGAAATTGAGACACTTATTGCTAAAATCAACAAAATGTTTAATGTCACAATAATTTGGATAACTCATAATTTACAGCAAGCTCTGACAATCGGACACTATACATGGGTCATGATGGACGGGGAGCTTATTGAAACAGGAAAAAGTTCCTTACTTAACGCACCTAAAAATCCACGTGTCGCTGAATTTGTACAGGGGGTGAATGTATGACGTATACTTCGCTTTCCTTAACGTTAATTTTTGTTTTAATCCCTCTTCTACTGTCAAAAACCTTAAAGCTAGGACTTGAAAAAGATACACTCATAGCTACTATTCGTTCTATTATTCAACTACTTGCCGTCGGTTACATTTTAAAATTTGTTTTTGATGCTCAAAGCTATATTTATATTTTCCTTATGGTTGCTTTAATGATTATAGTAGCAACACTAAATGCTCGTAAAAAAGGGAAAGGTATTAAAGGTATTACATGGAAAATAGCACTAACTCTTATTGTAGTAGAATTTGTTACGCAAGGAGTATTGCTTGGTTTTGATATTGTACCTGCAACAGCGCAGTATATTATTCCAATTAGCGGCATGATGATTGGAAATTCAATGGTATTATCGGTTCTATTTTTAAATCGTTTTACATCGGAAATTGCAAGTCATCAAAACGAAATTGAGTTAATTTTATCGCTTGGCGGCACACCAAAACAGGCAATTCATCGACAGCTAATGAATGCGATAAAGGCAAGTATGATTCCTACAATTGAAAGCCAAAAAACAATTGGTCTTGTTCAATTACCAGGTATGATGAGTGGACAAATAATTGGCGGAGCAGACCCTATTCAAGCGGTGCAATTCCAACTATTAATCATTTTCGCTCTGCTAACAGCAGCGACATTATCGAGCATAATGATAGGTTTTTTAAGCTATCCTGCACTTTTTAATGAGCGCATGCAAATGCTTGAAGTGAAATAATTGTTATAGTAAAAACAATATTTATTTTCTAAATTATGCTATAATATAGAAAAAAGAAATGCAGTGAGGAGAATGACCATGTTATTACGCGATTTTTTCATCCATTTATCTGAAAACCAACTATTAAATAGTGCTGCAAAAAAATACGGACTAAAATTGGGAGCACAAAGTGTAGTAGCTGGTACAAATATTGAAGAAACGATTGCGAGCATCAAAGAGCTTAACGCACATAAAATCTCTTGCACAGTAGATAATTTAGGGGAATTTGTTTCAACGGAAGAAGAAGCAACAAAAGCTAAAGAACAAATCCTTGCTGTTATTGAGGCTATTCATGAAAACGGCGTTGATGCGCATATTTCATTAAAGCCATCTCAATTAGGTTTAGATATTGATGTTGATTTTTGCTACGATAATTTAAAAGAGATTGTAGAAAAAGCAGCAGCATATGATATATTCGTTAACTTTGATATGGAAAACTACGGCCGTTTACAAACATCCTTTGATATGGTTGAAGAGTTATCCAAATCATTTAATAATGTAGGTACTGTTATCCAATCTTACTTTTATCGCGCGAAGGACGACATCGAAAAATTCAAGGACTATCGTCTACGTATCGTAAAAGGTGCATATAAAGAACCTGTAGAGGTTGCTTTCCAAGATAAGTTAGATATTGATTTAAATTACATCGAGTTAATCGAATATCATTTACTACATGGTAAATTTACGTCCATCGCAACACATGACCATAATGTTATTGCACACGTAAAACGCTTTGTAGCTGACAATAATATTCCACTTGATAAATTCGAATTCCAAATGCTTTACGGCTTCCGTACAGATATGCAAAAAGAGCTTGCAAAAGAAGGCTATAACTTCTGTGTATATGTACCATTCGGCGAAGATTGGTACGGCTACTTTATGCGCCGTTTAGCGGAGCGTCCACAAAATGTTAATCTTGTAACAAAGCAAGTATTTACGAAAAAAACGAATACAGTCCTTGCTGTAGCAGCAGGTGCATTCGTTCTTGGACGTTTAACAAAACGTAAAAAATAAGGTCCCACATAAAGAAGCCAGAAGCTTAATCGTACAAGCTTCTGGCTTTAGTTGTGGATTTTCAAACTCTGATTCCTCAAGCACTATTAGGAATTTCTTAAAAACGTGTCATAAAAATAATCAGTGGGGATGAAAAAAGCCCCACTGATTAAAGTTTTATATTATTCAACGTGTAACGCAATGGTTGAAACAATTGTTTCTGCTGCATACTCCCATTTACCATCAATAAGACTACCTAATTTTTGCCCAAGTTCTTGTATCATTTCGAGCGTAATCGGGATATCATTCTTTTGTGCTAATGTAGCAAGAAATGGTGCAGATAAACTTGTCCAACCTCCACGGTCAATTTTAATCTCTACTTTCTTTACTTCTCCATTTTCTATATCAATACGGTAGTATAACTGATCATCCGGACGCCAGCTTAAGTGATGGGATATTTGCCCATTTACAACTGTTAGTTCATTCTTTTTCGAAATAGAAGCTGGTTTTACATTAAATTCATGACCTAGTACATTTAATTTTTTAATTTCAGGACCGACTAATGCCGCCTGAACAGCTAGATCCATATTACTTTGTAGTGGGATAGATGCCTCCGTCTCAACTACTGGATCAACCATATCGTTGCTTGCAGCAAAAACGGCTGAAGGATATGCGCTAGTCATGGCAAAAGTTGTTGCTAATAATGCTGTTGAAGTAACTTTCATAATTTTTCCCATAATCATTTTCATCCTTCCTATTAGAATATTTATAGTTTTCTAAATATTATCATTAGTAGTCTAAATATTCAATATGCTAATATATCTTTTATAATAATAAAAGGCACTGAATTTAAATGATTCAATGCCTTTTGTCTATTTTTAAACCATACACTTTCTTAGGTATAAGGGTATTCATGATAGGTTCTTAAGCTACTTATTTATTCCAGCCTTTTTCTTTAAAGCGTGCAATGGCTTCAATACGATTCCCAACATTTAATTTTTCTAAAATAGTGGAGATGTAGTTTCGAACAGTCCCTGCCGATAAAAATAATTCTGCAGCAATTTCTTTTGTCGTTTTCCCCTCTGCAACAAGTGTCAGTACCTGGCTCTCACGGTCAGTTAAAGGATTTTCACTATCATCCTCATAGACAAAATCAACGAGTTCAGGCGCATATATTCTTTTGCCATCCATTATTGTGCGAATGGCACTGGCCAATTCTTCTATCGGACTATCCTTTAGTAGATAACCACGAACGCTGGCCTTTCTTGCACGCTCAAAATAACCTGGCCTTGCAAATGTCGTTAATATAATCACTTTACAATCAGAACCTGAGCAATGCAGGTCCTCAGCAGCATCCAATCCAGTTTTCACTGGCATTTCAATATCCATAATACAAATATCAGGCTGATGCTCTTCTACAAGCGCCAATGCTTCCTCACCATTTTTTGCTAAGCCGACGACCTCCATATCATCCTCCATACTAAGTAATGAACGAAGTGCGCCTAATAGCATACCCTGATCTTCAGCAATTACAATTCGTATCATGTCACAATCCTCTTTTCTATATGTTCTTCAGATTTTCTTTGACCTTCTGATGCGTAATCGCCACTGGAATCGACACTGTTAAAGTAGTGCCCTCTTCACTTTCGATTTTAAAGAAACCGTTTATAAACTCTAAGCGTTCTCGCATTCCCTTTAATCCGTTACCAGTTTTCCAAGCTTGCTTTTTGGAGATACCTTGCCCATTATCACGAACTACTAAATATACTTCCTTAAAGTTTTGATGGAAGGCAATTTCGCATTTTGTAGCGCCACTATGCTTAACGACATTATTAACTGCCTCTTTTAAGCACATGGATAAAACATTTTCTACAAGTGGTGGAACTTGTAATGAATCTTTATCCCCCTCAAATACAAACTCCATTTCAGCGGCCTTTAATATTTGAGAAATACGCATAAGCTCGTCCTCAAACCTAGCCGTTCGCATACCGGATACTAATTCACGTACCTCTTTTAATGCGATACTTGCTGTCTGGCGGATATCCTTAATCTCTGTTAGAGCCTGCTGTGGATCACGTTCAATTAATCTTGAAGCTAAGTCACTTTTTAAGCCTATCATCGATAACTTTTGACCGAGAGTATCATGTAAATCCCGAGCAATACGTTGGCGTTCCTCAAAAACAATTAACTCAGCTATTCGTTCATTAGCAGTCTCAAGCTGCCCCTCTAAATTTTCGCGTTTATTTTTCGAATAAATCGTTAGTGGGAGAAGCACAACCGCTAGAATCGTCAAAACAACAAATGGTAGTTGTGATAAAAATAAATGTAGCTCAACGAAGAAGCCAGCACCTGTAGAAATAACCGTAAAACCAATATGTAGACCATACATAATATAGAAGCCAACAGGTTTACGAATATTTCCAATGAAGAAAGCTGTGAAAATTGATAAATACACGTAGCCAAACAATATGGTCATAACGATATTAATGACCATTTCAAAGCTAATCCACATATAAACAAGACCGTTTTTCGAATTCATGGAAAACCGATAGAAAATAAAATATAGCATTAAAAATGTAATACCCATTGATATTTCTATATAGGATGATTTTCTAAAAATGAAGAAAAACGGTAGGAAACAGAAAATAATCCATAAATATACGCTGAGCATTGGACTATTCGGAATAATACTTTGCCATTTCCTCAACATAATCTCACGCTCTTTCCTACTTTTCCCTTATTATAACAAGAAAATTAATTTTATGCCTGCACATGGTTTTTACCGTGACAGCTGTACAGTTGCTTCATCCACAATATATGATTTTATTACGTAAAACAGCCATCCCTAAGAAGAGATGGCTGAAAAAATTTTACTAAGCAGCAAAACTGCCTCTTGCTTTTCGCTTGATTATTTCATTAACATCTTTAAAGCTTACAAACTTACCTTGTTCTTCATCATATAACTTGTAGCGTAATGATTCTAAGCTTGTACGTAACGTAATAGTCGTTGCAGTGTGTAATGGTGGTATGTCATTATGCGCTTTTTCAAGGTTATAGTTTGGTACACGAGGGGCTAAATGGTGTACATGGTGGAAGCCGATATTACCTGTAGCCCATTGTAATAACTTTGGTAATTTATAATACGAGCTACCTTCAACAGCAGCCTTTACATAATCCCATTCTTTATCATGCTCAAAATATGAATCCTCGTACGTATGTTGGATATAGAATAACCAAATACCTAGAGAACCAGCAATAAATAATGTTACACCCTGTACTAATAAAAATGCTTGCCAACCCATAAAGTAAATTAAAGCTATACAAATTCCAGAAATAACAACATTTGTTAAATATGTGTTAAAGCGTTCCTTCTGTTTAGCGTCTTTACGATTAAAACGATTTAATACTAACACCATTAATAGTGGTCCTAAGCCGAACATTACGAACGGATTACGGTAAAAACGATACCATAAACGTTGTCCTTTAGATGCTTGTAAAAATTCTTCTACTGTCATCATATCAATATCACCGATACCACGCTTGTCTAAGTTCGAGCTAGTTGCGTGGTGAATTGTATGTTCACGCTTCCATTTTTCATACGGGAATGATGTTAACACTCCAGTTACAAAACCAACCCAGTCGTTTGCTTTTTTACTTTTGAAAAATGAACCGTGTGTACAATCATGGAAAATAATAAATGTTCTTACGACAAAGCCAGCAGAAATTGCACTTAACCCAACTGTTAGCCATGGTGAAATATCCACTAACATATAGCCTGCTACCCATAGAGCAATTAAAGGTACAATCGTATTTACCATTTGAAAAATACTTTTACCTGTGTCAGATTTCGCAAATGGTGCTACGTCCTGGCGCAGTTTTTTTGTTTTTTCTTTATCTGTTGCCATTGTTTTTACTCCCTCGTTTCCTTTTCCTTATGACCTCATCATAAAACAAGAGTGTAATCATGCAACAGAAGCAAACATCATAAAAAGGATATGACATTTGTCATATCCTTTTATCTTGTCTGCAAAGAAAATAAATATAAATTTTTATGGCTACTCACTATAAAGTAGAGTAGATTTCCGTTCCGGCTGGGCGCTTTCCTGGGGGCGTCCAGCCTCCACTCCAATCAACCTATTATACAATGTATATTTCATCCCCAAATTTTGGCGATAGGCTTTTAAGTGTAGCATTGATATGAGTAGGCAAGCTGAACAAAAAGAGTATAGCAAGGATTAACATATTATAAAGAAAGAATATGACACGACATACCCTTATGCTTTTGGTCCAGTTAACTGTAGCTGATAAAATACAAGATCTAGCCACTGTCCAAATTTATAGCCTGCATTTTTAATTGTACCCGCATATTCGAAGCCTAGTTTTTCATGTATTTTAATGCTTCCGATATTTTCACCATCAATGCCTGCTACGAGTGTCTTCACATCTTGCTCTTTAGCAATTCGAATAAGTTCATGCATTAACTGTGAAGCTATCCCCTTTTGATAGTGTTCCTTATGCACATACACAGAGTGCTCCATTGTGTGCTTATAACCTGGATATGGACGAAACTGACTATATGTTGCAAAGCCGATTACTGTGCCATTTTCATCAAAGACCAGCAGTGGATTACCCGTTGTTTGCTGCTCCTTGAACCATTGTCTTTTATCTTCTAACGATTGTGTTTCATATCGATAAACGGCTTTGCTCGTTAAAATAATATCATTGTAAATTTCTAAAACCTCAGGTAAATCTTTCTCTTCCATTAATCGAATCATCATTTTCACGTCCCAACCATTTCTACTCTTTACGTAAAGATACACTATTTTTTCTAGCATTACACATTAAAGTATCGAGCATCTGGATGTGCAAAAACGATTGCTGAAACAGAGGCTTCTGGCTCCATCATAAAGCCTTCCGTTAAATGAACGCCAATGTCCTCTGGTTTTAATAAGCCAAACAGTTTCTCCTGATCCTCTAAGTTCGGACATGCAGGATAGCCGAATGAAAAGCGTTGTCCTTGATATTTTGCCGCGAAACGGTCACGCATTGTAAAATCTGTCGCATCCGGGAAGCCCCACTGGTCACGAATTTCTTGGTGCATACGCTCCGCGAAGCCTTCTGCAAGCTCAAGAGCTGTAGATTGTAATGCATGACTTTCAAGGAATCTCCCTTCCTCTTTTAGTTGACGTGCCTTCGCCATAACCCCTTGCCCTGCTGTTACCACCATTAAGGCAACATAGTCCATTTCACCGCTCTCGACTGTTTTCAGGAAATCTGCAAGACATAAAAACGGTTCAACTTGCTGACGTGGGAAGGTAAATCGTTCAATTTCTGTTTTGCTATCTGCTGGATCATAAACGACTACATCATCTCCATCTGCTTGTGCAGGGAAAAACTGATACATACCTGATGGCTTCAATACATCACTTTGTAAATAATCATCGACTAAATCTTTTAACTCTGTTGCTCTTGCATCGCCAACATCAAGTAATTGCTGTACTTGACCCTTTAAACCTAGATGATGTCCAAGTAATGTCCGCATATTAACATATGGATATAAATGCGAAACAGCATATTTTCTCTTTACATGGCGTCGCATATCAGCTGGAAGAAAGACAGAAGCTTCCTTTACAGTGCGTACAGGCTTTACAATTACTTCTTTTGCCGGACGAGCAGCTCTTTTTTCGTCTGCCTCTAAGCGTTTTTTTCGAGATTCCTCAATTTCAACTAAGAAATCAGCACGTGTATCTGTCCCCATTAATCGATTTACCTGCTCTAATCCTTGCATCGCATCCTTTGAATAAATGACAGGTCCATTATATTCGCCGGCGATTTTTGTTTCAGTAAAGCGGCGAGACAATGCCGCCCCTCCTACTAAAATAGGTACGTCAATACCTGCTTCCTTGAAATCCTGAGCTGTAATAACCATTTGCTGCGCTGATTTTACTAGTAAGCCTGAAAGCCCGATGAAATCTGGCTTCTCCTTGCGAATCGCTTCTATTAATTGAGCAGGTGTTACTTTAATGCCCAGATCAATCACTTTATAGCCATTATTACTTAAAATAATATCGACAAGGTTTTTCCCAATATCATGCACATCGCCTTTTACAGTAGCAAGTACCATCTTCCCCTTGCCAGCACTCTCTTCATCTTTCTCCATAAATTGCTCTAAATGTGCCACTGCTGCCTTCATAACCCCCGCTGATTGCAATACTTCCGCTACAATCAGCTGGTTATCGTTAAATAAGCGCCCAACCTCTGCCATTCCATCCATTAATGGTCCATTTATAATATCAAGCGGTGTTTCAAAAATTTCACGAGCAGCATCTAAATCTTCAATTAGTCCTTCTTTTGTACCCTCTAAAATATAGTAAGCCAAACGACCTTCTACAGTTTTCGGAATATCTGCCTCTGTTTTTTCCTTCTTTTTATCACGATAGAAATCTGTGAAGACAGCTAATGTTTCATCATTTGTATTAAAGAGTAAATCATTAGCTAGCTTAATTTCCTCTTCAGGAATGGATGCATAACGTTCTAGCTTCTCCGTATTAACAATTGCATAATCTAAACCAGCAAGAGTACAGTGATATAAATACACGGCATTCAATACTTCACGACCTACTGGTGGTAATCCGAATGAAATATTACTTACACCAAGCACCGTTAATGTACGAGGCATTTTTTCTTTAATCAGGCGAATTCCTTCTACCGTTTCAAGTGCCGAGCCAATATACTGCTCATCTCCCGTACCTACAGGGAACATTAATGGGTCGAAGATAATATCTTCTGGAGCAATACCCCACTTTTCTGTTAACAATTTATATGAACGTTCAGCAATCTCTAGCTTGCGATGTCGATCAACCGCCATACCCTGTTCATCAATTGTACCGACAACTAAAGAGGCGCCATATTTTTTCACTAGCGGTAAAACTGCGTCAAAACGCTCCTCACCATCCTCTAAGTTAATAGAATTAATGATGGCTTTTCCTTGAGAAAACTTAAGTGCTTCCTCAATTACTTTTTCATCTGTTGAATCAATTACAAGAGGTACTTTTACTTTTTTTACAACCTCCTGCATAAAGCCTCGCATATCCGCTAATTCATCGCGGTCAGGATTCGCTAAACAAATATCGATCACATGTGCTCCATTTTTCACCTGAGCACGCGCGATTTCAGCCGCTTCCTCAAACTTCCCATCAATAATTAAATTTTTAAACTTACGAGAGCCGATGACATTTGTCCGTTCTCCAATAAATAACGGACGCATAGAATCGTCGTACACCAATGGCTCGATACCTGAGACTACATGACCATGCGTTGCATCTGGTAATTGTCGAGGCTTTTCGTCCTTTAGCACCTCTCGAATAGCAGCAATATGTGCTGGCGTTGTACCACAGCAGCCCCCAACAATATTAAGCCAGCCCTTTTCTGCAAAGCCTTTTAGCTTTTGTGACAAAGATTCAGGTGACTCATGATAGCAGCCTTCCTCGTCCGGCAATCCTGCATTCGGGTAACAGCTAATATAGCCTGTTGAAAGCTCTGCTAGAGAACGAATATGATCAGTCATAAATTCTGGTCCAGTCGCACAGTTTAAACCAACTGACAATGGCTTTATATGCTCGATGGAAATATAAAAAGCATCAATTGTTTGACCGGCCAGCGTCGTTCCCATCGGTTCAATTGTTCCAGATATCATCACAGGAAGCTCTTTTCCAGTTGCCTTAAAGGCACGAGATACCCCCAATGTCCCTGCTTTTACATTCAGCATATCCTGACTAGTTTCTAGCAACAGAACGTCCGCTCCGGCTTCAATTAATGCCTTTGCCTGAACATAAAAGTTTTCCTCTAACTCATCAAATGTAATTCCACCTGTAACCGATAAGGTTTTTGTAGTTGGTCCCATTGCCCCTGCTACAAAACGTGGCCAGTCGGATGTTGAAAACTCATCCACTGCTTTGCGTGCAATTTCCACAGCCCGTTTATTGATTTCTTCTGCCTTCGCACCAAGATCATATTCATTTAATACAAGTGGTGTACCTCCAAATGTATTTGTACAAATAATATCTGCTCCAGCCTCTAAGTATTTTCTATGAACTTTTTCAAGCACATCTGGTCTAGTTAGCACGAGATTTTCATTACAGCCGTCATATTCCTCGCCGCCAAAATCCTCTGCTGATAAATTTTCATTTTGTAGCATTGTACCCATTGCGCCATCAAGAATTAAAATTCGTTTCTCTAGTTGCTCTTCAATCAAGTGCTTAGCCATTTATACTTACCCCTTTTTTCTGTTCATCCAATTGCTCAATAAATTTCATTAATTCTAGTGTCATATCGTAGCGTAAAAATGGTGTGATGAGGTAAATACCATTGAAATATTCCGCTGCTACTTCTACTAATTCTTTAGCAATTGCAATCCCTTCTAGTGTTGCGCGTTCCTTATCATCCCCACAAGCCTTCATACGCGTTAACGCATCATCTGATAGCTTGATGCCCGGTACTTCATGATGTAAGAACTCCGCACTTTTATAGCTCGTTACTGGCATAATACCTATATAAATCGGTGTTTCTAAATGCTTTGTTGCCTCGTAAATTTCCACGATTTTTTCCTTTGTATAAACAGGCTGTGAAATAAAATAATCTGCCCCATGTTCAATTTTCTTTTCTAATCGAGAGACAGCGCGATCCAGCACACGTACATTAGGATTAAACGCAGCCGCTACAGAGAAATTTGCCTTTTTACGAAGTGGTTTCCCTGAGAACGATACACCTTTATTTAACTGTTTTATTAATTGGATTAGCTCCATTGATGATACATCATAAACGCTAGTTGCCCCTGGGAAATCTCCTACCTTTGTCGGATCTCCAGTAACTGCTAAAATATCATGAATCCCTAGTGCATTTAATCCCATTAAATGTGATTGAAGACCAATTAAATTACGATCTCGGCATGTTATATGTGTCAATGGGCGGACCCCGTGCGTTTCTTTCAGTAAGGCACCCATTGCGACATTGCTAATCCTTGGAGAAGCAAGTGAATTATCAGCCATCATGACGACATCCGCGCCCGCCTCATATAATTTTTTTGCCCCTTTAATAAAGCCCTCAATCTCTAAATGTCTTGGTGTATCTAACTCCACTATAACTGAGCGTTCACGTTTTACTTTTACATGTAATGGCTCGTAATTTGGTGGTTCTGCCTCACGTAAAAACTCTACTTTTTCTGGCTTCGCGTACTTTTCCTCTACTGGAGATAGCTCCTCTAAGTGCTTTTTCACAGCAGCAATATGCTTTGGTGTCGTACCACAACAGCCACCAATTAAACGCACCCCCTGATCGCGAAGTGCTACAGCTGCTCGCCCAAAGTAATCTGCCTCTGATTCATAAACGACACGGCCATCCTCCAAGTCAAGAAGAGAGGCATTCGGATATGCCGACATAAATGCCTTTTCTGGAAGCTCTACACCTTCAAATGCTTGTATAGTATGGTGCGGACCTAAGCGACAGTTAACACCAACGATATCAGCACCTAGCGCTTCAAGTTCATGTAAAGCATTATTTAAACTCATTCCATTTTGTAAAACTCCTGGTTCATGCATAGAAACTTGAGCAATAATCGGTAATATTGTTTTAGTTCGTAGCATTGTTAAAGTTGCTGTTAGTTCTTCAAAATCATAATATGTTTCAAGTAAAAGGCCATCTGGATTTCCTGCAAGTAAAACAGTGGCTTGCTCATCAACCGTTGCTAAAATTTCCTCTAACGTTGCGTCACTCTTTCGAATACCGCGGATTCCCCCAATAGTACCTAAGACAAATTGTCCACCCTCTGCCGCCGCTCGTTTTGCAATCGTTATAGCAGCTTCATTAAACTGCTGCACACGAGATTCTAATCCATAGCGGGCTAATTTTATGGCATTAGCACCGTAAGTGTTCGTTTGAATAATATCGGCACCAGCTGCTATATATTCTCTATGAATCTTTTCAATTAATTCAGGTTTTTGTATATTCATTTCCTCATGGCAGTACTCCAAGCCATAACCATATAAAACTGTACCAATTGCACCATCTGCTGTAAGAACATTTGTTTTTAACCTTTCAAGCAATCCCATAAAATTAGCCTCTCTTCCCTTATCTATATCAATTATGCCTCGGCATAATTCCGTGACATCCGCCGGAGGCTTTAGGCCAAACACGACGTAGCAACTTAAATCCGTTTATTCATCTCACCACCTATAGAGGTGGGAGACTTCAGCTGAAAGAAGTTAAAATAAAAAAGCCTTCTTTTACATAAAAAGAAGGCTTTAACGTTTCGTAATTGTTTTCCTTCTCATCTTCGACACAATGGTCTTCTGGATTTAGCACCTGACAATAAGTTGGTTGCTGAAGCTTCATAGGGCCAGTCCCTCAGCTTCTCTTGATAAGAATTTAGTATGAATTTTTTAAATAATTAAAAGAATCATAACGTTTACAAACGATTGAGTCAAGACTATTTCACTGAACACAGGATAATTTTTGCGAAAAATATAATATTTTGATTTATATCAGACAATTACGATAGTTTTCCAGCAAGTTCTTCACCAATTTTTTTACCATTTTGAATACATGCACCTATGCCTACTCCAAAATAAGAGCATCCCGCTATGGATAAATTCGGATAGTTTTTCTCAAGCTCTTGCACTAAACCTTGCAACGCTTCACGATGTGCCAAATCATACTTCGGCATCTGGTCAATCCATTTTGTCACATCGACAACAGTTGGTTTTTCCTCAATCCCCAAGCTTTTTCTTACATCCTCTAGGGCAACAGCTGCTAACTCTTCATTTGTCATCATACGCAATCCTTCATACGCAGGGTTAATGCTCTTATAAAAAAGTCGTACAAGTAATTTTCCTTCGGATGAGGTATGTTTCCACTTGCGACTTGTCCACGTTGCTGCATTACAAATAACATCTGAATTATGGGATACTATATAGCCTGTTCCATCTGCTGGTAATCTATTATCAGGTACATCAAACCCTAAATAAATCGTAATTGCGGATGCAGTATTGAATTGTTCAAAATAGCAGTTCAAAGATTTATCCTGCAATAAGCTTTGTACCGATTCATTTGGCAGTGCCATTACAACATGATTTGCTTCTATCATTTTACCGTTTGCTAATGTAACAAGGTATTGATTTTCCTGCTTTTTAACACTAGTAGTGGCAATTCCTTTTATAACTTCTACATCCGTTAATGTTTCTTCAAGCCTATCAATTAGTGATGATAAACCATTTTTAAATGAAATAAATTTTTTATTGGATGCTTTCACAAATTGTTCCCTATTTGCATCGAAACCTTTAATAATACTACCGTAATCATTTTTGTAATCGATTAAATACGGTAAAGTGGAAGCAATTGAAAGTTGATTTAAATCTCCCGAATATACACCTGCAAGTACGGGCGCTATTTGGTTTTGAACAAGCTCCTCACCTAAATAATACGTTAGAAATTCCCCAATAGAGCTTTCCTTTGTAAACCCTTCATTTGGCATTGTTAAATCCTTTAATGCTTCTTTTTTACCTTCCTCTGATACAAGCGTACTTTCCTCAAGAGATTGTAAGCTCATAGGAATACCGAACGTTGAGTCTGCTGGGATGGCATGTAGCTCATTATTTGTGTAAATATATGAAACACCCGTTTCATTGTACACAAGATTTTGCTCAAAATTAAGTTCCTCTACTAACTCCATGACACCTTTATGACGCGCTACAATAGAATCTGCACCTGTTTCCATGATGAAACCTTGTTCGTATGCAGAGTGAATCTTGCCACCAAGGTATGTATTTTTTTCAACAAGCACAAGTTTTACATCTAAATTTTTCTCCTGAACTTGGCGTTGTAAATAATGCATCGTACACAATCCCGTAATTCCGCCACCTAATACAACAACTGTTTTCATATTAACCGCCCCTATTTTTAGTTCTTTATTCAGTATAAACTTTTTTATCGAAAAATTACGTTAAACCCTTTACAAATTTAGCAAAAATGGAGCTAACCAGCGGGAATGTTGTGGCGCTTTAGATGTGATTTCCGTACCAGGCTACTAGCTTTCGCGCAAAAAACATTTGGTGCTGTCCATTCGCTTTCGCACAGAAAACATTCGTTGCCCAAAGCGGCTCATCGAACAGTCGGAACGGAGATCAACCTCTCGTTTTGCCTAAGAGTCATACTTTATTTAATATGACACCCTAATTTCATTTACATAATAGTTTTCAACAACATGAAAGGAGCTATCCAGCGTATTGGATAGCTCCTTTTGTTTCACAGCATATATTGAATTAAACAGTACATGTCCACTAGAGGCTTTTATCTGCCTAATAGATATTATATATTAACAGTTGATATAGTGTTATTTATACCCTGAAGTTTGTAGCACCTAAAAAAATTAAAACACTATTTCTTCGCCTTTTACTTTTCTCTTAATTAATTTAAATTTTGTGCAAAGCTAGCTAACGTTTTAGCAGAATTTTTTACTTCATTAAAAGCAATACCTAAATCGCCTAGAATTTCTACTATTGCTTGTACTTCTTTTTCCATCCGACCATTTTGTTCTTTGGCTTCGGTCATAGCTTCCAATATGTTAATAAATTGTCCTTCCGTTCGAACCATATTTTCTTCGCCAGATGCTACCTCTTCTTGAATATTACTAAGCGAATGAACAAGTTTATCTGTTCGCTCATTCGTTATGTGTAGTAACGTCGCTACCGATGTGACAGATTCCTTTGTTTGAATCGATAGTTTTCTCACTTCATCTGCAACAACACTAAAGCCTTTACCCGCTTCTCCAGCACGAGCAGCTTCTATTGCCGCATTTAAAGCCAACAAGTTTGTTTGATTAGCGATATTTGTAACGACGTTCATAATTGATTCCATTTCCTTCGACATATCTGACAACTGTGCAATATTCTCCGTTATATCATTAAGCGAGAAAATAATATTACTCATATTTTGTGATTGATTCTGTAATCGTTCACGACCTTCTAATGCCTGACTCTCAGCCATAGTCGACACTTGAAGTGATTTTTTTGCTAGTTGTTTAATTTCATCTGATTGTTTACTTAAGCGACAAAATGAGTTATTCGTTTCCTGAGATATTGTGGCAAGGGCTTCCGAAGACTCAACAATCTTTTTCTCCACCACTTCTTTTTCACGTTCTATATTTTCATGAAGTTGCTCAATTGTGTGCTCAAACGCTTCTAAAACCAATTGTTGCTCAAAATTAGAAATTTTAGAGATAGCTCGAATTGTATTGAGCTGATCCATAGGATGATTAATATGTTCTTCAACCAAGTCAATAAATGATGCCGTTAACTCCTGGAAAGCACAAATATACCATTGCGTTTTTAGCCCGATGTGGACATGAACCTTAGCAATTTTAACTCGTCTTTGATAAAAATCATCATCAATCATACCATTAAACATTTCAATTATATGACGTCGCAATGTAATTTTCAGCTTTTCCACAGAACTATGTCTATTAATAATATCTACTAAATTACGTTCAGTTCCAATTTTTTTATAAAATCGATTAACAATGTGATCAATATTGTCTTCTACAAAAGGTTGAAATGCTTTTAAATATTGTAAGTCCCGATTTGTCAATTTGAGCAAATCAATTTGCTGTTTCATTGAATGGCTATTAGCTATATCCATTTTTACAATGTATTGTTGTAAATCTAATGCCATTGTCTTTCTCTGTTTTTGAAAAATCACACATTTACCTTCTTTCATGTCGTGTACTTTTGAAAAGCTGAGAAAATCTATTTCCGTTCACCAGAAATATAAGAAATTAGGACGGTTTCATTCCGACTGGGTGCTTTCCTGAGACGTCCGACGAGTTGTAAAGAGTTGCCCAGCCTTCGCTCCAATCAACTAATACATATGTGGCATATGTTTTAATAAATGTCGTCCTCAACTTTTAGTGATAAGCCATCAGGATGTTAGTTAACCATTTCTATCCCTTTCATTAGAAGACGCTGATTTCTGCTACGGGCTACAATCAACTAAAAAATGGGCATACATAAGCAAAATATCAACAATAAATCCTTTTATCGGTCAATAGTAAACCTATATTTTCTTATTCAACATGTCCATGCCTAATAAGAAAAGGTACCATTAATATTGCAAAAAAAAGTCTAACAAAATCACATTAAAATTAGCTATAGCTACTATCTACTTTTTCAAAATCACTCATATACAATATACATTTTATAAATAGCTGTCAATTTTCATATATACATTTTTTCCCACAAATTGTATATAAAGTCCCTGTTACTTAACTTATTGTACTAAGCAGTAAAAAAGCTACCACAATACTTTTGGGTAGCCAATTTACATCGTCTCTGTTTTTTTATGCTTACATTTTCCTTGTTTTAGTTTGTAGTAATTACTACTTCATTATATTAATATTATTACAATTAGTTGAACCTGATAACATATACCCAAACAAACCCTAGAAACAAATACTTAAGACCTATATAAATAGAGCCGATAATCGAATCTAAATACTCATTATTTTTTAATAAAAAATTTACATTCCTTTTAATTCTTGCAGTAAACCAGCTGCCTCCTCATTTCCTGCATCTGCTGCAAGTCCATACCACTTTATAGCCTCTTTAATATTTCTAGCTATTCCTTCGCCTTTATTGTATATATGCCCTAGTTGTAATTTAGCTTCCGAATCACCTTGAAGAGCAGCCTGTTTAAACCAATGAATACCTTTTTCAATATTTCGTATACCTGTTAACCCTTGGCTCCAAATAAAGCCCAAATCATAAAAGGCATCGACATGATATTGCTCTGCAGCTCTTTCATACCAATATAATCCACGGTTCGCATCTTTAGGTTGCCCTAGACGTCCCTCCAAGTAGATTCCTCCAAGCCTATATTGTGCCTCAACATAGCCTGCTTCAGCAGATTTTTTATAGCAGCTACATGCTTGCTCCTCGTCTACATCGATTCCTAATCCTTGCTCGTAAATAATTCCGAGTGTAAACATAGCCTCTGCCACACCTTGTTGTGCAGCGAAATCAAACCACTTCTTCGCAAGGACCAAATTTTCTGATACTCCCTCACCATTAAAGTACATATCCGCTAAATTATTAGCAGCATCTGGATGCCCTTGCTTTGCTGCAGCCTCATACAATGAAAAAGCCGTATTATAGTTTTCTTGAACACCTATACCTTCAAAATAAAAATTACCAAGTGCATATTGTGCATCAGCATTACCTTGTGATGCAGCTAACTCAAACCACTTTATTGATTTTCCGGATTGGAAATATTCACCATCAATTGCATTATAATATTCCCCAAGCTGTAATTGTGCCTCTACATCCTGTTCCTCGATGGCATCTTTGTATAGGTCAATGATGACCTCATGATCTAGATCCTCTTCATCAAACGCCTCAACCTGCTCATTTTGGTGAATAAAAAACCATTCCAATATATCAAGTAAATCATCAACAACTTCAACACAATTGGCAATCTTCTCAAGAGAAGAAATTTGCCAAATGAAAATATAGATAGGGAGTGGAATTGCTTCACGCAGTAAATCATCATATTCAGCTAAAAGCGTTAGCACATTCTCCTGTACCGACTGTGTCTGTTCTGGATGTATAATTTGTAAATGTCGTTGTTGATTTTTTTTCAAAAGTCCTCGCACAACTTGATATAATATTTTGTGCAAAGCTGCTAATTGTACTTCTTCGACTGTTATCAAATTAATGTTTTGCGCAAACCATGTATCTTGTGTTTGCGTGAGCTTTTGTAAGGATCTAATTCGCTCTTTATTTTGTTTTGCTAAAAATTGCCCATACATACGTTTCCCCCCTTGCACACTATCAATTTCGCCTTAGCGTAATTGTTGTTGCTGTCGTGATAAACATTGTTGCTGTCGCTTTGCTTTCGCACAGATAAACATTGTTGCTGTCGCTTTGCTTTCGCACAGATAAACATTGTTGCTGTCGCTAAAAAACATTTACTGAATAGAGATAAAAAACTGTCTTACCACTATTATATGGAAGACAGTTTGAAATTGGTTACACATATGCTCTCAAGATTAATCCAATGAACAATGTAATAAACAAAAAGACAGTGATATGAATCCATTTATACATTTCTAATAAACCGATAAATTCACGAGTAAATGCATTAGGTACATAATAAAAGGCAGTCCTTGAACCAACGCCTTGTGCATCAAGCTTCGCCTTTTTAGCATAAATACTTGCACGAAAAACATGAAAATTATTCGTTACAAATAGGGATCGATATTTTTTTCCTTGAGCATGTTTATCCATAATTTCTTTAGAGAATGCCATATTCTGTTCAGTATTTGTCGATTGATCTTCCTTAAATACTTTTTGAGTTGGTATCTGATGTTCGTCAACTATATATTTTTTCATAGCATATGCTTCTGATACTTTTTCATCATTTCCCTGTCCACCTGAGACGATAATGTAAGGCCGTTCACCATATTTTTGAAATTGCTTTACAGCCTCGTCTAAACGACTAGCTAAAAGTGGTGGCACTTTATCTCCGATTAACCCTGACCCTAGTACAATAATATAGTTAGGCTCATAAAGGATTGGTGTAAAATGATATAGAGATGCATAGGCCATTATGCTTGTGTATATAAACATTGTATAGCCAAAAACTAAAAACGCATAGAAGAAAAGAATATGCCAAATTTCATTTTCGATATTTGCAAAAATCACAAATACATACCAAATCATCATGATAAAAAAGCTCAAGCCAAAAACAGCTAACAATAGATTACGAACTTTACGTCCTTCTTTTTCAAGTAAAACTTTACTATTAAAAAACGTAGCTATCGATAAAATAAACATAATACTCGGGAAACTTCCAAGTATTATAACTATACCCATCTTCGACACAATCCCCTGCTCATTTTGGAGCAATAAAGGATATTGACTAATTATTGTGCTCAAAATATACATCCCTAAAAAACCTAAAACTACTGCATTGAGAAAACGTCTTTTTTCCGTTAAATATAACATTAAAAAAATTGACATTAATAGTAATAATGTTGAAATCATCGTCTCACTCCTTTCTTTTCAACTATATACATGGCATAAGTAATACGTAATGCATTCTAACCTTTGGTGGTGAGCGCTGACACTACTTGTTCAAATTTATTGATATACCTAAATTAACGGAAGCGTTTATTTTATTTTTCGAGATGGTTCATGTAAGATTACTATTAAGAACTAGTTTATGACAAAACTAAAAAATATATTGGAGGAATGTAAGCAATGAAAAAAATCCTTGCTGCTCTTTTTGCAGCGACACTAATGTTTGCGTCTGTTGGTGCAACATTATTCATCTCAGATACACCAACTGCAGAAGCTAAATCTTATAAGTCAGGTAAAAAAGGTTTCTCAAACAATAATCATAACAATAACTCAAATTTCCAAAAATCTCAGGATAAATCTAAAGATCAAAATAATGCAACAACAAATAAAAACAATACAACTTCTACAAACAAAACGGATTCAACAGCTAAGAAAGGTGGCTTCTTCTCAGGCGGCCTTATGAAAGGCTTAATGCTTGGTGGCTTAGCTGGCTTATTATTCGGAGGTCTTTTCAGTGGCATGGGTATGCTTGGAAATATTTTAGGCTTATTAATTAACGTTGCAGCCATCATGGTTATCATAATGCTAGTTGTAAAAATTGTTAATATGTTTAAAGATAAAAAACGTAAAGAGGAAGCACAATGGCACAAATAATTAATGAGCAGGATATTATAAATGCAATTTGCTTATCACAGGCCTACAATAAAAACATTCGCCCTGAGGATGTGCTTGTAGAACTAACATACGATGATGCCACAGGCTTTGGTGCAGAAGTTGAAGTTAATGGACAAATCGAGATGTTCAATACAGCAGCAATGATTGGCGCACTACGTGTATGGATTAAAGATGTCCTACATAGCGACCCATTTTCAACAGGCATTGAACTTGTCCTAGACGATGAGGAAGGCATTATTGCTAGACTATCGTAAATAAGTAAAAGAATAGCAGTTCAATAAATCATAAATTAGATTTATTGAACTGCTTTTTAATTTTCAAGACCTTTTTTTGCCTGTTCTTTGAATCATTTCACTTCATTATTTTGGCTCTTCACCATATGATCCCCAAGGAATCGCCTAGCCTCCACTCCAATCAACCTATATCAATTTCGCCTTAAATTGCACTATATGTTCACAGCAATAAAAATACATAGCGTGTGGTAGGAGGGCACTGAAAAAGTCTATATCTTCTCACATTGCGAGTTATTCAACGATTTAATCGTTGAATAACTCGCTTTTTTCATTTGACACTGTGACTCTACTGTTGTTTTCCGAAGCATTCCGCTCGCTTTCCGCGGTCGAGCGATGCTTCTCCAAACAACGCAATGTATCACACTATTATTTTAGTCACGCTTTCCTTTATAATAAAAGAATTAATGTGCAGGTGGTGCCCCCTGATGATTTCAAATCAAGAAACCCTTTATTTAAGTCCATATATGGCGATCTAAGATATTGTTGTGCCAAAAGATAATATACTTCGCCAAATCAATGAACTTGTTGATTTTTCATTCATTTTAGAAGAGTTAAAAACAAAATATTGTTTAGACAATGGACGTAATGCCATTCCTCCAATTCGTATGTTTAAGTACTTATTATTAAAAGCAATTTATGATGTATCAGACGTCGACCTTGTAGAGCGTTCAAAGTACGATATGTCATTCAAATATTTCTTGGATATGGCGCCAGAAGATCCAGTCATTGATTCAAGTTCGCTTACAAAATTTCGTCGGCTTCGTCTTCGAAAAATGCAAAGTATGTCCAATGAGAGAGGGCTGTTATAAAGAAGGCGCAAAAAGTAAAACATATTCTGTCACAATTAAGTCGGATACACATGCCGAACAAGAGGCATTTCAAAATACGGAAGCATTTTATCAATTAGCCGCAAATCGCTACAAAGTAGAAGCGAAGAATAGCGAATTTAAAAAACGGACACGGGTACGATACGGCATCGACTGCGGGTCTATTTGGCATGGAAATTCAAGGTGCTACAACGATATTCGCTGTCAATTTGAAACGGATATTAAAGCTACTAAACGAAAAATGAATAAGAAATAGTGACAGAAATAAGGCACTTCCTGTTCAAAATTGAACAAGAAGTGCCTTATTTTTATCTGAAAAAGGTTCGCTTTTATGAAAACGTAAGTTTTTCAGTGTCCTCCGTGGTAGAGGTTTCTATTTACAAGCTCTAGCTTGAGTTGTTTCACTATCTTTATTTTTTTAATAGACTATTGAAATTTACGAATATTTTCGCTGCATGGCTACGTTTTGTCGGAGCCTCTGGTGAAAATTCCCCTTCACTCCCCATAACAATGCCTTGTTCATACAACATTGTTATTGCACGTTTTGTTTCTTCACTGTAAGATGCAATATCAGAAAAGGGTGCTTTTCCTTTCACAGCATAAGGTTGCTTTAACTGATGTTCATAGGCACGATTAATCATTAATGCTAATTGAGCACGAGTAACTGGCTGTCCTGGGTTAAACTTCTCACCCGTTCCCTTAACTAGCCCGTATTCATAAGCTGCTGCAATTTCTGCCTGCGTTCCAACATCATAACTTGCGATATCTGTAAATGGTGCCCGTTCTTTCGTCGTTAAACCTAGGCTTCTAACAAGCATGCTAGCAGCCTGTGCACGAGTTACATTTTGCTCAGGTCTAAACGTACCATCTGCGTAGCCTTTCATAATGCCATCTTCTGCAGCGTTCAGGATAAACTCCTTCGCCCAATGATTGTCGATATCAGTAAGGCTTAAAGTGCTTCCTGTAGTAAAAGTAACTGTTGGACTTTGTACACTTTCATTGCCAGCTGCATCTACTGCTTTAACAGCTACCGTGTATTCTGTATTCTCTGTTAAATTATCTAAGGTTATCGCCGTCGTCTCAGCATTTTGTTTAAATATCAGCTTACCATTTACATATACTTTGTAAGTAGTGACACCTACATTATCCTTCGCTTCCTGCCAACTTATTTTTACAGTTGTACTATCTTTCATATTTGCTTGAATAGTTTTTGATACATCCCATAACGTACTTGCTTTAATCGCTGGTAAAAACGCCTCGTTCGCTACTGCTAAATAGCCCGCTTCACTTAAATGAATATTTTCAGGATTTGGTAAATAGCTTGGAACATCTTTTGCTACAATATCGTATGTCGGTACAAAGATGGCACCCGCTTTTTCAACAGTTGTTTTGATCGTTGTATTCATGACTGTTAATAACATTTTAAATTGCTTCTGTAAATCCTCACTATAGTACGGGAAAGAATTATAGTACCCCATAACATAAACTTGAGCGTTCGGATTTATTTTCTTAATTTCTTCTAAAATAGTGGCAATATTTTTTATTGCTCCTTGTGATGCCTTTAACATCGCTGCTGCATTAATACCAGTTGACTGGAACTCTTTCAAAATAGGTATTAAATCATTGGCGCCAGCTGTCAAAGTAATAATTTCAGCCTCTTTAATAGACGTACGAAGTTTTACCTTGTCACTTTGATAACCGAATCCTGTCACAGGCTTTTCCACATCATTTTGTATATCTTCCAATACATTTTTTGTTGTATAGCCTGAATACGCAAACCCCTTATTATAAGAAGTGATGAATCCATCTTGCTGTAAAGTTTGCGCAACAAAATCTGCGTAACCTAAACCGATTATGCCAACCTCATTCATACCATGAGCCAAGGAATCGCCGAGTGCTATATAATCTGCCTGGGCCACCCAACTTGGCGCTATGTAATCTCTTTGCTCCACAGCGTTTGCTCCTACTGGCATCGCTAATTGCAACGCCAGTACACCAGCCGCTAAAAATCGAAATTTCTTTGATAATTGCATAATTAATCCCTCCACTTCTACTAATTACTATTTTAATAGATGAAGGATGAAAATGGGTTAAATATGAGCAAGTGTTTTTATTCACTTTGTATCTTCCCATAAGTCCCCCCGCCACCAGCTTCAATTGCTAATTGTCCTGTTCTTGCTAAATCGATCATCTTAGCAATCTTATGTGGTACGGTTTGTTCAAGCTGTTCTAGTGAAACTCGATGCAAGATGTTCATCTCTGTTCCAAATGCTTGTAGTAATCTTTCCATCATTTTCGGCCCTAACCCTGGAATAAAGTCTAGTGGTACTTGGTGAATATATGGTGGTCGAACACGTTTATCTGTAACTTGCTCTGAAAGCTCCTTAATACGTGTTGCAACACCTTTTATAATTTGAGTGCTTTCACATTTTGTACAGATTGTGGCCGAATTGCTAAGCTGCTCGCCACATTTTGCGCAGACAGTCTGATGATATTTACCAAGCAATGGATTTAAGCCATAATTGGCTGTTACAGCTCGATTTTGCTGTTCATGAAGTGCCATTTTCAATTCTGTAAAATTGGCATCAGTTAGTCTTAATTTTTGATACTCGCGTGCAATTTTTCCAAGTGAATGTGCATCAGAATTGCTGACAAATGTGTATGCTTGAAGATCTCTAATGTTACTCACCATATCGGTATTAGAACTTAAACCTAACTCAATCGCATCTATAAGCTGAGGATCAAATACTTCTGTTAAACTACGATGTACACCTTTTCCAAACAAGCTTTTAAATGGTGTAAAAACATGAGCAGGAATAAAAAGCCCTCCTAACTCACGAACCTTTTGTTGCAATGTTTGACCATCACAATAGATTCGCTGAGAGCTTAAATGGATATTTTTCATATAATGAGACATCCATTTTGAAAATTCCCCCATAAGTGAAAGTGTCGGAAAATAGGCAAGTACGTGGATTGGGCCAAGGCAATGATGATCATAAATCTCAATTTCAGTGCCTGGGATAAGGGATGTGTCTTGATAACGAAGTCCTCCCTGTCTTAGCTCCTTGAGCTCCCCTTGTTCAATCATCCCTGCCATTTCATCCATTACTTCTGGAGAATGACAATCAATAATCCCAATAATATCTAGTCCCTTTTTTGCACTAGCAGTCTCTAAAATCTTTGCTAACGTTAGCGTTTTACTGCCGGTAATTTTGACAGCGCGTCCACTAGAAGTACGTCCAATATGAATATGTAAATCCGCATAGAAATCTTGCATCATTGGAATCCCCCTATTTAAAATGAAAAAACCTCACATTGCTGCAAGGCACATTTTATTCTTAATTATGATGGATGATTGCTGTGAGTACTATTGATTGACTCAAGGGCACCCGAGCCCTGTGATGACATTGTCGAAGAATCATATGCCACTAATGTCACTCCAATTTCCTTTTCTAATTCATTAATTTTTCCAAGCTGTTGCTGATCTAATTGCGCAATTTTTATCTCTTCCATTTTCATCAAATCCTTTCACGAATAAAGTTCCCCAAATAAGAAACATATATACACGAAAAAACAATGACTGATTGTCAGTCATTTTCTTTGACTTTATTTCAGCTATTTTGTAACATATCAAATAAGCAGGCCAAAAGCGAGGGATTTCATGTCAAAAGAAGAGAAAATTATTCAAGCTGCAATTGAAGTTTTTCGTGAAAAAGGAATTGAAAAGACAAAGGTTTCAGATATCGTAAAAGCGGCAGGTATAGCGCAAGGGACATTTTATCTTTATTTCCCATCACGGCTTTCAGTTATGCCAGCTATTGCAAAAGTTATGGTTGAGAAGATTATTGCTGCTATTAACGATGGTATTTCAAAACATGAGCCTTTTGCAAAGCAACTTGAAAAAGTAGTAGATATTGTTTTTTCATTAACAGAGGAATATAGAGATGTATTTGCACTTATCTATGCAGGTATTACACAAACTGAGCATATGAAAGAATGGGAAAATATATATGCACCCTATTACGAATGGATGAATAATTTCTTATATGAAGCTCAACAACAAGGAACGATACGCGCCTCTCTAAATACTACTCGTTCTTCTAAACTTGTAATTGGTCTAATAGAATCTGCTGCTGAACAAATTTATTTGTATGACGACAGTACAGAAGAAACAATTAGATTTCAAAAACTTGAGCTTCTCGACTTTTTACATTATGCACTCTGTTTACGTCACGCCTAAGTGACGTTCTCTTTTACACCGAAAATGACTGAATGTCAGTCATAATCATTGATAAACGAAAGGAATTTAACTATGCAAAAAGATTGGATTTACGTTGGATTAACTAGTTTGTTTGAATTGTTTTGGATATTCGGTTTTAATGTTGCAAATGCTTGGTGGCATTGGATTATTATTGTGTCTCTAATTGCGATAGATTTCCATTTCTTATCGAAAGCTTGTGAGAACTTACCTACTGGCACAGTTTATGCGACTTTTGCTGGGGTCGGTACAATTGGGACTACATTAATGGACATTTTTATTTTTGACGGTGAGTTTAATGCTATTAAAGGAATCTTCATGTTTATTTTAATATTGGGCGTTATTGGTCTTAATTTAGCTGATAACCCTTCAAAAGATCACATTGAAGAGAAAGGAGCTAATGCATAATGGGTTGGTTACTTGTTTTATTGGCTGCAATTTCAGAAATTATTGGTGTTGTAGGTTTACGCTTTTATAGTCAGGAAAAAAATATACGAAATTTATTAATATATATAGGCGGCTTTGGAATGTCCTTTGTGCTATTATATGCATCCTTTAACTATTTACAGTTAAGCATCGCCTATGTAGTTTGGGTTGGTATTGGTACAGTTGGTGCTGTTCTCGTGAATATTATATTCTTCGGCGAATCTAAAAACCTGACTCGAATAATTAGTATCATTGCCATTATTATTGGTGTAGCAGGCTTAAAAGCAGTAGCATAATTTGACTTCATTTCAATCCATATGTGTTGTGCATGCGTACCAAACCTAATAAGTTAATGAAATTATATTAAATGACTCTTCGGCAAAACGAGGGGGTGGATTTCCGTTCCGACTTGGCGCTTTCTAGGGGGCGTCAGGGCAACACGAGGTTGGTCACGAAGGCGTTATCACAACATGCGATGGTTTTAGCCTTCGTTCCCCTATTGCTGATCCCCAAGGAGTCGCCCAGTCTCCACTCCAATCAACCGCTTCACAAAGCATGCATCTTCTGGCATTTCACTCTAATTTATAGTGATAAAGCAGAGCTACAGCACCAATATTCTAATTTTTTCTATTTACATTTTTAACTTTCATATTCCCTAAATAACACTATGTATCAATCACTTTATCGAGTTTCTAAAGCTTACTTTGTGAATTGCTCTGGGATATACATTAAATATGGTTTACCTGTAAGTGGATGTATTTGAATATCAGCATAAACTCCAAATACATCTTGTAATAATTGTGGTGTAAGTACTTCTTCTGGTGTTCCAAAACAAACAATTCGACCTTGCTGTAAAACATAAATTTGATCGCAATACATGGCTGCAATGTTTAAATCGTGTATTGCTGCAACAACTGTTAAATGTAAAGTTTGAATTAGATCCATAAGCTGCAATTGATGCTGAATATCCAGATGATTTGTTGGCTCATCTAAAATAAGTACCTGTGCTTGCTGAGAGAGGGCACGGGCAACCATCACACGCTTTTTTTCTCCACCCGAAAGAGTGCTAAAGCTACGTTTCTCTAAATGAGCGATACCTGTTTGGTTCAGTGCATCTTTTACAATTTGAAAATCTCGTTCTTGATCTAGCTCCAATAGTTTTTTATGAGGTGTTCTCCCCATACTAACTAAATCATGTACTGTAAAATCGAATAAGACTGGTGTTTCTTGACTTACAACTGCTAAATTTTTAGCAATGTTTTTACTCGATTGCTTTAAAATATCCTGTTCATTTAACAAGACTGTTCCACTTTCTGGTTTTAATAAACGATACATATTCTTTAATAGCGTTGACTTCCCACTACCATTAGGACCGATTAGACCAACAAATTGCTTGTCCTTTATTCGAATATTTACTTCATGTAATATACGTTCATCAGAAATGGAGAATGATACTTGTTTCGCTTCTAATGTCATATGCTTTAATCTCCTTCACCGAATGAATAATTGTTACTACGTAGCAACCAAATGAAAAATGGACCTCCGCAAAAAGCCGTGATAATTCCAATTGGCATTTCCTCCGGAGCAATTAAAATTCGAGCAAGTGCATCTGCCCAAACTAGGAAAATCCCTCCGAATAATGCACTAATCGGTATAACATATTTATGGTTTGAACCTACAATTAACCTTACAATATGTGGAATGATTAAGCCGACAAATCCGATTGAACCACTTACAGCAACAAGCACACCCGTTAATAATGAAACTAATATAATAAGCTGTATACGAAATTGTTGTAAGTTAACCCCTAGTGTGACCGCTGCTTCTTCCCCAAGAAGTAATAAATTTAGATTTCGATAGTGGAGCCATAACAAGGCAAATACTACAATAAAGATAATTGTAGGAATTAAAAGATTACTCCACTTCGCACCAGCAAGGCTTCCTAGCATCCAAAACATGACTGCCTTCATTCCGCCCTCTTGTTTCGACGTCATTAATATAAAATTTGAAATAGCAGATAAAATAAACGACACCGCCATCCCTGAAAGTAAAAGTCGAAAGACAGAAATTCTACCGTCAACACGCGCTAAGAAGAAAACTAAAGCCATTGCTGTGAGAGAACCTATAAATGCAGATACGGAAAGCGCATAAACGCTCAGAAATGAAAAAGCGCCTAAAATGATGACAGCTGTAGCACCAACCGTTGCACCAGAAGAAATCCCTAAAATATACGGTTCTGCAATTGAATTACGAACAAGTGCCTGAATAGCTACTCCTGCAATTGCTAAGCCTGCTCCAACGATAGCTGCGAGCAATACACGCGGAACTCGTATTTGCCAAATGATAATTTCCTGTGAGCGACTCCAATCTTGTTCGATTGAATTTTGTATAAATGGGATTTTAGAAAGGATAACCTTCCATACATAAAGTGGCGTAACGGAAACCGATCCAACCATAATCGCAATTGTCATCGAAATTATAAGTACTAGAAGAAGAATCATTGAAAGCATCATAAATTTTTTATTCATCAGTTTATAACTCCTACTCATTAAAAATCAATTTTGTCTTGGCGTAATTGCCCTCTATCGCTTTGCTTTCGCGACAAAACACTTGTAGCAGACGTTTCACATTCACAAACACTTGCCGAATGAAAATAAATAAAAAAAAGGGCATTCTATGCAAATGCGCATAGAAATACCCTTGATTAAACAAAGTCAGAAAGATTTCCTTCTACTATTGTCCGTAATCGCTTTCATCCTCGTGGGCATTACAGGAATTACTAATTGGCAGGTCTCCTGGCTTCGAATCAATGTACCTATGATTGCCTTCCCATTCTAGAACAGTGGCTAATACATCATAGAACTCCTCGTAACAGTTGCGGGACAGCGTCGGATTTGCACCGACTTCCCTTTTAAGCGACACATTTTACAAGATGTCACACCATTAGCATTTAATATTTTAAAATTATGACGATTCTATCATATATTTTAATAGTTAGTCTATAAATAATAGTTATTTATCAATTTATGCAGGATAACAACTTTTGTGTTAACCGACTTAAATAATCAAGTTGACACAAAAGCTTTATTTTTTTACACTATTATTATCAACATTACTATTTAGGGGTGAAATAATGACAACAGTTGCGGAACATACTCATCACAAATTAAGAACAGTAGATCTTGCATACATTGGACTATTTTCAACATTGATGATGATAGGAGCTAATATCACGTCTATTGTACCTTTCATGATGGTCGGTGGAGTACCTATCACATTGCAAACATTTTTTGCTATTTTAGCAGGGCTTATTCTTGGTAGTAGAAAAGGGGCACTCGCTTGTACTGTTTATATGTGTATCGGTTTAGCAGGTGCACCTGTATTTGCTCGTTTCGGTGGGGGCTTTGGACAAATTTTAAGTCCTACATTTGGTTTCATTGTCTCTTTTATATTAGCTGCATATGTCGCGGGGCTTATTGTAGAACGCAGTGGAACGAAGAAAAGCTATGTAGTTGCTGCATTAGTTGCAACAGCTATTAATTATTTACTAGGGACAAATTGGATGTACTTTGCCTACAAGCTATGGGCTAGTGCTCCTGATGCTTTCACTTATAAGATTGCATGGCTTTGGATGATGCCTCCTTTACCAAAAGATATTATTTTAGCTATATTTGCAGGTATTTTTGCATACCGCCTTCAAAAAGTTTTAAAAATAATTCCGATTAAATAAAAGCTTAACACCATTACGAGGGGTTGATTTCCGTTCCGGCTGGGCGCTTTGTAGCTGTCGCTTTGCTTTTGCTACAGAAAACATTTGCCGCTGACCCCCAAGGAGTCGCCCAGCCTCCACTCCAATCAAGTTATATAAATAGCATACATTTTATCCACAACTTTTTTGTTAAAGGATAAATAAACAATTTATTTCCTAAAAATGCCCCTCTTTAGTGTAATGCTAGAAAGGGCGTTTTTCTGATTGTCCTATTTGTCGCTTGGCTCTTCTATCCGTCGCTCTATCTTAAACCCAACAAACAAAAAATGCCCCATAAGTATTGTTATACTATGGGACATTTTTTTATTTTTAAACGTATATTTTCATCCAGTTTAAGAAGTTATCAATTACTACATCTAGGAATTTGATAGTACCCTCATCTGTTAGATTGCCTTCTGTATCAAATTTAGTGTGTACTGCTCCAATATAAACATCATTACCACTTAGTAATGGTGAATTTACTCCAGGTGAGAATAAAATATCTCGTAAATGTAATTGTGCTTTAACAGTACCTAAGTTACCCATTGATGCTCCCATCATGAATGATGGCTTGCCAATCATTACTTTATCAACTCGAGATAACCAATCGATGGCGTTAACCATAACACCTGGTACTGTACCGTTATATTCAGGCGTCAACCAAAGAACCGCATCTGCCTCTTTTACTTTTGCTTTAAAATCAAGTACAGGTTGTGGTGCTTCATTTTCGATATCTTGGTTATACATCGGTAAATCTTTCAAGCTTAATATTTCAAGATCAAATTTCTCTGTATAATGTTTTTGAATAAATTTTGCTAATTGCATATTATAAGATTCTTTACGGATACTACCTACGATTGCTACTACTTTCATAATTGCTTCCTCCTAAACATACATTAACTTTATTATTTATAAACAATTCTATTTTATACCACCCTAATAATAGGTAGCAAATTCCTCAACTGGTTTACGATAACCACGCAAGCGACGACTACTTTCTTTTTCTTTACCTATTGTTATTATTAGTGCAATTTCATGTGTCTCCGGAACATTAAAAAGTGCTCTCATTTGTGGTTGATCAAAGCCGATCATTGGGCATGTATCCCATCCACGATTTTTGGCTGCCAGCATAAATAACATAGCTGAAAGTGAAGCGTTACGAATGGCTTCCTCCTTCATAAATTCCTCGCCACGTTCTTCATAAAATTTCTTATTATCATCAACAAGATTTTCTAACTCACAAGCAGTAATAATGCCTAAGTCTACCATCCCTTGATTAAGGTTATCAGTATTTTTATATGCTTCTTTATCCCCTAGGACAAGTACAACCGCTGAGGCCGAGTGCACTTTATATTGCCCGTATGCTGCTTCTCTTACTTTTTCTTTTTTTTCTTCATCTAATACAACGATGTAATTGGCATGTTGTAAATTAAAGGCGGACGGAGCAAGCTTAACATCCTCCAAAATGGGACGTATATCTTCTTCACTCATCTTGATATCCTTTATAAAATTATTCGCAGAACGACGCTTATCTATTAGCTTTGAAAATTCCATCTAACTGACCTCCAATTATTTTTAATTATCATATAGCTGTTACGAGTATCTCATTTCCATTTAGCAGAGGCTTGTATTTCTCTACTGAATGGAGTGAAAGATATTACTCATATTCTTTATCGAACATAGTCGTACTTCTTACAGTGTCAATAGAACGAACAAGCTCTTCAATTTGTGCACGCTTTGGCTCTAAAAATGGTGGCAATGATAATTTTTCACCTAAAGTTTCAAAAGGCTCATCCCCCATAAACCCTGGGCCATCAGTAGCTAGCTCAAATAAAATCTGTGGTGCTACTCGTGCATAAAGCGATTCAAAGAAGTGACGATTTACATAACCAGAAGTATGGAAGCCAAAGCCTTCAAATCGTTCAGTCCATTCATCTAACACAGCTCGATCCTCTACGCGGAATGCAGCATGATGTACTGTACCGAAGCCTTGACGAGCTACTGGTAAAACTGTGTTAAATTCTACAACGATTTGTGCACCGTTTCCGCCTTCACCAACCTCAAATAGATGGAAATCCCCTTCCTCCGCAATTTCTGTAAAGAGCATCACTTTTTCTAGCATCTCTTTGAAATATTTAAAATTAGCAACTCTTACAAAAACCGGACCTAGACCTGTAATTGCATATTCAAGAGGAATCGGTCCATCTTGCCATGGAGTGCCTGATGCAACACCTGTATTGTTTTCATCAGAAATAAGTTGGTATTGCTGATCGTCAAAATCGACGAAAGATAAAGTTTTCTTGCCAAACTGCTCTTTAATACTTGTATGTTTAACATTTAATCGGTCGAAACGTTTTACCCAATAGTCTAATGACGCATCTGTTGGCACGCGGAATGAAGTTTTTGAAATTTCATTTGTTCCATGCACACCTTTTGGAATGTTTGGGAAATCAAAAAATGTCATATCAGTGCCAGCGCTACCTTTATCATCTGCAAAGAATAAATGGTATGTTTGAATATCATCCTGATTAACTGTTTTTTTCACTAATCGCATCCCTAACACATAAGTAAAAAATTTATAATTTTCTTCCGCACTACTTGTGATAGCAGTTACGTGGTGAATTCCTTTTAAATGATTCATTTTATGTTCCTCCTACTTATCTCGATTTCGAGATATATACGTAAAATTTTTTATTTTTTAATTGCGTTTAAACCAACCTTTTTCAAAGACAAAATCATTGTGTCCATCTCCTGTTGATCTAAAACTTCAAAAATCTCGTTAATTTTTTGTTCATGCTTTGGGAATATTTCTTCCATCACCGTTTGTCCTTCAAATGTTAATAAAACATATGTGACACGGCGGTCCTTCGGGCAAGCACGTCGATACACAAAACCTTTTTGTTCGAGCTTATCAATAACATACGTAATGCTACTACTTGCGATTAATATTTTCTTTCCAATCACTTGGATTGGTTGCTCACCATGGTGATATAAAAATTCAAGTACCGAAAATTCGGTTTGATTTAAATTGTATTGAAGTAAATCTCTCTTTGTTGCATCTTGAATCGTTTGATATGCTCGGAACAATACCGTAAAGGCTTTTAAATTACGATTGTCATCCTTCATACGACTCCCTCTTCCTATTTACTTCGAATTAATTTATCTTTAATTTGAGATAATAATAACATATACACTACTAAACAGCAATCCTTTTGTTTTACTGTTATTACAAAAAGGGCATCCCCCTATAATTAGGAGATGCCCTCTCATTTATAAATTATTAATTAATAGTAACGGCGGTCATTGTTTTGTTCATAAGCAGCCTTTGCTAAACGAACTGTAGATACAGCCAAATCTGCATATGTCACTTTCTCAGTAGCATTGAATTTATTTTGCTGTCCATCAATTAGTCCCATTGCACTCGCTAAAGCAACATAACCTGAATACGCTGGGTCAATAGAGCTTGCATCAGTAAAGTTTAATTTGTAAATGTCACTATGCTTAGCAGCATTCTCTAAATTCAGTACGCGCACTAACCATTCTGCAAGCTCTTGACGAGTCAATGTTGTATCTACTGCAAATTGATCTGCTGGTTGTAAAATACCCATTTTTACAGCTTGTTCAACGACTCTGTATAATGGATGCTTTTTGTCAATATTATTAAAGGATTGCGTATCGTTGTCTCTTCCATACGGACCGAAATCATATCCATATGATAATGATTTAACTAAGATTTTCAAAGCTTCTCCCTTTGTTACAGCTGTATCAGCATTAAAGTTTGTAGGGTCTTTAACTTCTAACACATTTTGGCGTAGTAAATAAGTTAATTCTCCTCCAGCTGTTGGATGTGAAATGGCTGGTTTATCTTTAGAGTCATCAATCTTTTGAAGCCATTCACCAGTTGTTGCATCAATACCATTGGACAAGCTTCCATTATAAACTGGAGCGTATACTAAATCATAGTGGTGATTATCCTCGCCATCCTGTTTTGCATACTGAAGCTCCAATTTTAACCCCTCACTAAGCATTGCTTTTGCTTTATCAGCAGGAATAGCTTTGTTTACAGACGGCCAATTATCAATCTTACGATTATTAACATGTAAAGCATTTAATTTCCCATCTGCACTAATACCAACAGAAATTTCATCCCCTACTACAGCAATGCCATTGACAATACGTGGGAAGGAGAAGTAATACTGTTTGCTGTTTTTGTCATATGCTGTATCTTCTAGTGGTTTTGAATAGTTATGAATATATGACGGAACCCACTCTTTTAAGTAGTCTATCGCTTTTGCTAATGCAGCATCTTTTGAAATTGGTTCTACTTTATCATCTGTCTCCGCGAAATCTCTACGTATATCCCAGTAGTCCGTAATCTCACCTGTTGCTTTGTTCACTGCAAATGATGCGCCTGAGCCATGATTTCCAAAATCATACATATAATTCACTTCGTAAATTGTCTCGCCATTTTCGTTTTCTCTTTCATTAACTGAATCAATTTGTAGCTTTACTTTGTCTGAATCAACTTTTAAGAAAGATTTAGCTAACTCTTCTACTTCTGCTACTGTAATATCTTTCTTTCTAGGCGCAAGCGGTTGCGATGCAAGTTTCTCTACTACTTTTGCCTTTGGTACTTGAGAAGTGAAACCATTCATTGTTTGCCACTGCCCATTTATTGCATGTACACCATTGAAGCTTGTTGGTGGCATATACACAAGCTTAGCAATAGCTTCGCCTGTTTGGTAGTTATAGTCAACCATATAACGTAGATCTACTGACAAACTTTCGCGAACCTGTGAAAGTATATCTGACTCATTCTTTTTCTGTTCTAAGTTATCAAATGTTGCCTTACTAGTTGACTCCGTATTACGATACATACTTGTAACTTCACCATTCGCTAGAACTGCAATATGGATAATCTCATTACTAAGTAGTACACCATTGTGTGTAGGTGAATAAGCGAATGAATACGAAATTGGTTCAGATAAAGGTCTACTATAACTAAAACCAAAATCACCATATCCATTGTCTTCACGAAGCTTGTAATTCGCAGTGTTCGGCAATTTCTTCAGGAAGTCTTGGGCAACTTTTTTCGCCTCACCCTCTGAATACTTCACTGGGTACAATGCATCCGCTATATTGATAGGTTGATAGTAGAAATTTTCTAATTCTAAATCTTCACCTTTAAAAGTAAAACTACCATAAGCGTCTTTGCCATTGATTGTCTTATGGAAGTTTAATTCATAGCGTATCGTTTTATCATCATTAAAATAATGCGATTCCCCCATTGAGAAATCTTTCTCTGTCACAAAATTGAACTTGTCTGAGAATAGTGTATTCAATTGCTTAATAAGCATACTTTTTGTTACTTTTGTTTCTGTTGAAGAAACTTGAATTGCTACTCTCTCTTGCGGTTCTTTTACATTTGCTGAAGCTTGTGCCATGGGAGAAAGTACACTAACAGAAAATGCTGTAGATGTTAGTATGATACCTAACTTTTTAAATTTTACCAAAATATCCCTCCTAAATTATCATTTACCATTATTATAATATATATTACCATAAATGGAAATGATGTTTTCGCATTATTTATATTTTTAAGAAAATAGAATGAACATAGAGCTTCTTTGTTGCTCCTGAAAATTCTCATTTCTTTACTACATCAAAATTTGATCCGATTAATAACCAATTTTGAGGGAATGGTAAACCTAACTTCCAATACCCTACTCCTCGAAGTTTGTACTGTTTGATTAAATTGAACTTCGCCTGAATTGACCTTGCATCCTCAAACCACACTATATGTGCTTTCCCTTGTTCATCATAGTAATCAAAGAAGGGTGCTTGAGACCTCAAATCAAACTGAATGGCTGCATTATATTTCTTAGCAATCTCGATAGCTGCTTGTGGACTAACTGCTTTTGCATATGGTCCCCCTTGTACAAAAGGCAGTGTCCAGTCATAGCCATATAAATTTTGTCCAAGTAAAATTTTATTCCGAGGTATCTCACTTACTGCATATTTTACAACTGCCTCTACCTCTGGAAGTGGCGACACTGCCATAGGTGGCCCTGCAGAATACCCCCATTCATACGTCATTAACATAACAAAATCCACTATTTCTCCATGTGCTTTATAATCATGTGCCTCAGTCCATGGACCTTTCTCACTTGCACTTGTTTTTGGAGCTAGCGCTGTCGATACTGTATATCCCTGTGGATGGAATCGATTCACAGCTCTCCTTAAAAAGTTGTTATACGCTTGTCGTTGATCGCCCGGCAAATTCTCAAAATCAAAATGGATATCCTTTACTGTTCCTAAACGCTTTGCCTCTGCAAGAATATTAGTAAAAAGCAAATCCTGTACTGCTGTACTTTGAAAAATATCTCTCGCTAAATCACCGCTAAAACTAAAATTCTCTAAATTCGAGACAACCATTGCTAGAGAAGCACCTGTATCATTTGCAATTTGCGTCACACCTTGACTCGGAGGTCTCTTAAGTGTCCCATCTCGCCTTGCCTCATAGCTAAATAAAGCAAGATAAGTTAAATATGGACCCGCTTCTCTTGCTTGACTCAATAATGCCTCACTAACGAATGTCCCTTTCGGCTCTAAATATGCCAATGTTTCAGCTCTTGTTTTTGGCTGAGGTGGAATATAAAGTCGCATACCAACAGATATAGGCTGATTCGGACTAATATTGTTCACCTGAGCAAGAGTTAAATAATTGATGCCAAAGCGTTGACCGATTGTATATAAACTATCTCCTGGCTGCACATAATAAAAACTTCCGACAATCGGTATCACAAGAGCTTGCCCTATAACTATTCGATTTGGTTCAGGAATTTGATTGGCATCTACAATACTTTGAACTGTAGTCCCATACGCCTGCGAAATACCCCATATGGATTCCCCTGCCCGTACAACATGTATTTGAATGGTAGTGCCTCCTTCTAGCTTGATAAAATCACACCTATAAAGCTTATGAATATTGAAAGGAAAAGATGTCATTGCACAGTTAGAACAGATTCCCTGAAACAAAAAAGATCCATCGCTTATTACAGCGATTGGACCTTGTTTTCCTTAATTTCTTTATAGTATTTATGACATGCTCGAAAATAAAATATAAAAAAGAAATAAGCAAACAACTGTAGTACAGAACCTATAAAATGAACATTTTCCCGCATACTCGCATCGAAATTTATTGAAAATACCTGTATGACGAAGCCACAAAGCATAAATGCCATGAATTTCTGGTATGTTTTAAATGTTTTAGCTTCAAGAGGTTTATTATTATGAATGTGTAATAATAATTGAAAAACCCAATACATAAAGACGATGAATAAAAATTGCATAAACTGAATCCCAATTTCCCCAAGTATCTTATAGCCTAGCCATTGATCTAGCTCCACAAAAAGTGACATTATCATTAAAATAATAGCGAAGTTTTTCGCCCAACGTTTTAAATTATGTCAATGAAATTAAGGTGTCGTATAGTACCTCTTCGAAAAAGCGAGACAGGCGAGACCCTGAGGCCAACACGATGTTGGTCACGAAGGCGTTGTCACATTACGTGACGCACTTAGCCTTCGTTCCTTTAGAGGAGGAAGCGGCTCGACGCTCGCCCACAGGAAGCTTTGCTCTGCGCGAAAGCGTAACGTCAGCGACAATGTTTTAACTGCGCGAAAGCTAAGCGTCAGCGACAATGTTTTAACTGCGCGAAAGCTAAGCGTCAGCGACAAAGCGAGTAGCCTGGAACGGAAATCATCATTCACAAAGATTACCTTAGCCATTTTGTTTTTCATTGTACATCTGATTTAATCATTTCAAATAATAACGGTACATTCGTTCCGCGCTGTAAGGAATTACAGTCCTCCATTAAAAATGACCAACTCATTTTCATTTTTTCTTTATATGGAAGCTCAGCGTTAACTGGAAGAAATTCTTTTAAAAACTCTTCTATGGAGGTCGATAAACTTTCCATAAATTCATCAGCCTTTTGCACCTTTTCCATTGCTACTTCATTGCGCTCATTCCATAGTACATGTTCTAAGTTTGTAGAAAAATAGAATAGCTGATACGGTATTCTTAATCGATGAATGCTAAAATAATCATTTGCCACAAGGATTTTGGCATTATTCGCCTTCATTTCATTTCGTTGTTCGATTTGCTCCTTACGCTTCTCAGATTTCACCAATATCGCATCCTCTGTATAGTATAAATTTTGCTCAATATCTTCCTTCACCTTGACAAATTCGGGGGCAATAAAACAACCATCTGCATCAGTAATATGAACGACAGCAGTTAAATCCTTCGCTAAAAACTTATACTTCTCCAAATAGCTCTGAATCACTCGCGCGACACTATTTTTAATATTAGGTATTCTTTTATTAGCATCCCACTTCGTTAAAATATCCTCTCGTTGTACATCAAAGCGAATCGTTGAATTCGCAAAATGTTCATCTAGAAAATCCTCTAAAACAATTTGCTCCGTCTGCCCCTCTACAATGATTAAAAAAACCTTTTTAGTCACGCTGGACACCTGCTTTTCTAAAGGCACGCTTTATTTTAAATGTCTTCGTTTCTTTATAAACCTCTTCATCCTGTCCACCCAACTGAATTGCACGTAAATAAACATCTCGAGCATTATTTACCTCTTTAATACCCTTTAGCTGCATATAACGCCGATCCTCATTCGTTGTCGTAAACCATAAGTTTTTAATAGCTAGCACCTCTAACACACGTAAATTATGAGACGTGAAAATAAGCTGGCCTTTTCCGTCCTCATCAATCACTGTTAACAACTCGCCTAACAAATATTCAAAAACACCAGAATCTAATTCATCAATTACTACACAAGCATTTGGGTTATTATAAACTGCAATAAGCACACTTAGTACAGATATAATTTTCAAAATTCCTTCAGACTCTGTCCGTAATGGTAATTCGCGATCCCCTCGCTGCGATAAAAATTCAAAACGAATTCCCTTTTCCCCATTATCCATAGTTTGTTTTGTAATTACATTAATCTTTATACTTAGGCCTGGAATAATCGCTGATAATACACGATTACTTTGCTCTATCACTTCACATAACACATAAAACGTATCCTCTGGCAATAACGCTGGCCCCTTCAAATTGTAAGATATAGAACCACGAGTTTTTTCTAGATGGATACTAAAGGGCATGAGGCGCTCTTCAAATAATGGTGCGATATTTTGATTATTAACGACATGTAAATCTCGATTAAAATCTATTGCCAAATTATGAAGCAATTGCATTTCTAGCTCTGACAGCGTGTCCTGTAATAACGGCTTTAAATCTTTGTGAAAGACAAAGGACGCATATTGTTTTTTAGATAATTGATGAATGACTAGTAATTGAATACGCTTTTTTTCATTCATATCAGAAAGGTTTGTTTTACGTAGTTGTATGTCTTCCTCGGTAACATTAATTAGAATCTTTGAACGCTTCCCTTTCTCATTTTCTCTGTAAGCTATTCGTTCAACCGTTGTATACAGTCTGTTTTCATCTTCTTGCAACTCTACATAATAATTTAGGAAGAATGTTCCAAATTGATTTTCTATAAGAAACTCGAACTCAATGCTTGCCGTATCCTCCCCTGCCATAATTAATCGCTTTTCCTGAGATGGCAATTTAATCTCAGCTATCCAGCCGGAAATAAGTGCCTTTAACAAGCCGAATGCATCAACAATAGTTGTTTTCCCTGAACCGTTTTGTCCGTATATACCTACAACATTAGCCTTAAAAAATGTCTCAAAATTCACAGTTAAAACGATTTCACCATGTCGTACATTTCGTAAATTTTGTATCTTTATTCTTTTGATTTTTATTATGGTCATTTATCTAAACACCCTTCAACAACATTTCCTTCTATTATAATTAAATTTGATATATTTTATAACACATTCTATTTTAGCGAATTATACCTTTATCGATCATTCGCTTAGTTTAATGCCTATGACAATAATAATAGTAGGCATATGTTAGAAAAGAAAAAAGAAGAAAGGTGTGTTTCATTGGTCAATCCTAGATTAAATCCCGAAGATGATGTTAACATTCCGTTTCACCCTACTATGCCTTCTGGTAGCCCGTATCCAACACAGCCATATCCATCGCGCCCTTCACAGCCATACCCGCCACAACCATATCCACCACGTCCTCCGCATCCATATCCGCCACAACCATATCCACCACGTCCTCCGCATCCATATCCGCCACAACCATATCCACCACGTCCTCCGCATCCATATCCGCCACAACCATACCCACCGCGTCCTCCGCATCCATATCCGCCACAACCATACCCACCACGTCCTCCGCACCCATATCCGCCACAACCATATCCACCGCGTCCTCCGCAGCCATATCCGCCACAACCATATCCGCCGCGTCCTCCGCAGCCATATCCGCCACAACCATATCCACCGCGTCCTCCGCAGCCATATCCGCCACGTCCTCAGCCATTCCCAGGAGGGCAATATCCTAGCTTACCAGGTTTACCAGGTTTAAACCTACCTGGCATGTAGATTTATCACCTGATATTTGGAAATCCAAGATAAATAACTATAGCAAAAAAGCTATCCAGGAGTTCGAATAAGAACTAATGGATAGCTTTTTTATTGTTTATTAGAAACTATTATTGACTTATAAAAAACTGAGGACATGGCTTCTCTCTTACCCACCGGGGTAATCATCAAATCAAATGTTTTAAAATCAACTTATATAACAACGTTCCTTATTTTATATTAAAAAAAGGTTATTTTTTCATAAAAATATCTATACAATAAAGAATTTTATAGACTAAAAAACTAAATACTCATTTAATTTCCGTAGATTTAATGTCGAAATAGGAAGTTTTCTGGGTTGTTAACCATATTTTTTGGCAGTATAGTTGTTTAATGTAAGGGTATAAATGGATTATTTTGCATTCATTCCATTTGTAACAAAATGGTACATAACTTTCAAAAATATTTACATCTACGTTACCAATTTGAAATATGTTTTGTATATTATTTTAGGAGGAAGAGCATGAGAAAAAGTAAGAAACAGCATACGTCCATCAGTAAAAAGTTAACAGCTATAATGTTAAATATTTTATTACTATTCGGATTAGTCACTTTAGGTCTTTCCTATTATATAGTCAAGAACAGTAATTTAAAAGATATGGACCAATCTCTTCATGACAAAGGATTGATTCTATCAAAAACCATAGATCAAAAGACACTGAAATCTGCATTGAAAGAGCCTAATGCTAGTAACCCCGATGTCCTACGTTTGACCAAAGAAATGGATTCTATAAACGATCAATCCGATATTATTACGAACCTTTTTCTCATTACGTTAGATGGAGAAAAAATAAATGCACCGGTTCTTTCATCTAGTGTTCTGGATGTGGGAGCTGAATATAACCAAGATATGATAGCAATGGGCCTATCTTCAGATTTCCTTGCAAAGATTAAAGATGTATTTGAAACAAAGGAAGCTACAGCTACTGAAATATATAGCGATGAGTATGGTAGCTATAAAACAGGAATTACACCTATTTTTGACGAAGATGGCTCTATTTTGGCTGCCTATGCAATGGACTATGATGTATCAATGGTGACCGCTAAGGCGATGTCAGAAGTAATGTGGATACTTTTAGTGACAGTTACTTTCTTAATTGGTTCATCTATTGCAGTTTACTCTCTTATAAAAAGAAAATTAAAACCAATCCAACTACTATCTCGACAATCTAGAAAGGTGGCAGAAGGTAATTTAGAGCTTGAGCCTTTACCTGTATCATCAACAGATGAAGTTGGCACGCTAACAGAAAACTTCAATTCAATGATCGAGAATTTGAGAACGGTTATTATAAGTGCAACAAATGTTTCTACCCATGTTTCAAAGTCCGCAAATGTTTTATCAACTAATATGCATGAGGCAACAGATTCTTACAATAGTGTAGCTTCATCTATGCAAGAGATTGCAGGAGGCGCTGATTTACAAGTACAAAAAGCACAAGAAAGCTCCATTACAATTGAGGAAATGAGCATTGGTATTCAACGAATTGCCATGACATCCAATCAAATTTCGGAATCTTCTATCCTTGCCTCAGAAGAAGCTGAAAAAGGCAATGCATCTACTAATAAATCTGTAGCACAAATGAATGCCATTAGTAAGGCTGTAAATCAATCAGCATCATCTGTAAAAATGCTTGGTGAGCATTCAGGTAAAATTGAAGAAATCGTCGGTATTATTACAGGAATCGCTTCCCAAACAAATTTACTTGCGTTGAATGCAGCAATAGAAGCTGCTCGTGCTGGAGAAGCTGGAAGTGGTTTCGCTGTTGTTGCAGACGAAGTTCGCAAGCTTGCTGAGCAATCAGAGGCTTCAGCTAGTGAAATTTCTACGCTTATTTCCCATATCCAGCGCGATACGTATGAATCCGTAAATATTATGACACGAGCTGTGGAAGAAGTGGACAATGGTTTATTGATGATTAATGACTCAGAGAAATCATTTAGTCAAATTTTTACTTCTATTCATCATGTTACTGGGCAAATTCAAGAACTATCTGCAACAATTGAAGAAATGGCTGCGGGTATGGAGGAAGTAACTTCTGCTGTTAAGGATATGGAAGACTTCTCGGTAAATTCAAGAGATAATACGAGAGCAGTAGCCGAAACATCTGCATCCCAACTTAACACTGTGCATAAAGTTTCTGAAGAAGCCCAAGCACTGACTGACTTATCAAATGAATTGTTAAATGTTGTCAACACTTTTGTAGTGAAGTAAAGAAAACTCAATTCTAAAGTTCCGAGTGAAGTTTTACTGCCAATTATATGCGAGACAAAAATGAAAGGCGCTGTCTTATAAGTAAATTCTGTTTATTGAGAGACTTATAAGACAGCTTCCCTTTTTAAAATAGGAGTTGTAATAATTGAATATAAAACAAGAAATACCACTTTCTCAAATGAAACAACCTGAACGACAAATCTCACCATCTGATCATACACAATTGTTAAACGAAGAGGATTTGTTATTATATTCAACTTTAAATCAAACAAAAGCGTACTATGACAAGAGTAAAACAATACCTGACGCATTTTATCAAGCAGCTAATCAGTTTGCTGACCGAATAGCATTATCATTTGATGGGGGTATGATGACATATCGTCAGCTTAATGAACAATCCAATCAAATTGCACATATGTTAGTTGCCAGTGGTTTGCGAAAAGGTGATAAAGTAGCGATTGTCATGGAACGAAGTAAAGAAACAGTAATTGGTTTGCTAGGCATATTAAAGGCTGGAGGCATATATATCCCCGTTGATCCTAGCTATCCGAAAGAACGTTGTCATTACCTTTTAAACGATACAGGTGCCCCATTCATATTAACAAAAGATGAATATATCCAACTTATTAATGAATTAATACATAATGATTCCCTATCTCGCACCGTCTTTACAATAAATCGGATGGAGATAGCTTTTCCAAAAGAAAATGTTCATATTGACCTTAGTCCAACCGATTTAGCCTATATTATTTATACATCGGGATCGACAGGTCAACCAAAGGGCGTCATGCTCAAGCATGAAGCTGTTATTAACTTGATTACGGATAATCAAAGAATCTACCGGACTACGAAGGCTGACGTATTTTCTCAGTTTATCTCTTACAGTTTTGACCCATCTGTTACGGAAACATTTACTGCTTTCTTTTCAGGTGCAAGATTACATATGCTAACAAGCGTCGAACGTATATCCATTGAGGCATTCGCTGATATGGTTGCACGCGAACAAGTAACGACAGCTACTGTGCCAAATGCATTTTTTACCCAGCTTGCTACACACCTTCCTTTAGAATACCGTGAAAAATTATCGTCACTTAATTATTTGTCAGTTGGCGGAGAAGCTCTAATGCCCGCTGTCGTACAAAGATGGCAAGAAAAATTCGGTACAGCGACTGAGATTATTAACGTTTATGGACCGACTGAATGTACTGTGCTGTCCTCCTATTACAGAGTAAAGGATGTAATAACATATAATCAGGCAAGTATTCCTATCGGTAAGCCAATTGCTAATTATGAGATGTATATTGTTAATAAGGATGGCCAGCTTTGCCCTATTAATGAAATCGGAGAATTATGTATAGCTGGTACTGGTTTAGCAGCAGGTTACTTAAATCAGCCAGAAAAAACCGCTGAGGCATTTATCCCCCATTTATTTAAATCAGATGAATGGATGTATCGAACAGGCGATTTAGTTCGTTTATTGCCTAGTGGCGTTATTGAATTTGTTGGACGTAAAGATTCTCAAATTAAAGTAAGAGGTTTTCGTATTGAGCTAGGAGAAATTGAAACGGTATTAAGCAATCATCCTAGCATTCAAGAAGCCATCATACTTGCGAAGAAAATGACAGATGGTAATAATAGTTTATCCGCCTACTACACTGTATCGAAGGGTAATCAGGTAGAACAAGCTTCGATTAGAGATTTTTTAGCAAGCAATTTACCAGATTATATGGTTCCTGAACGTTTCTTTGAATTACAGGACATGCCATTGTCTCCAACAGGCAAAATTGATCGTAAACAATTAGCTTCAATGGAGGTAACTACATCTCTTAACAGTCCATATGATGCGCCTGAAAACTATATACAACAATTGTTAGCAAATGCTTGGGAGTATGCGCTAGGCATAGAGCGCGTAGGAATTCACGATAACTTCTTCCATATTGGTGGACATTCATTGAAGGTGCTTGAAATTCTTGTACAAGTGAAAAAGCATATTCCATTTTTAAAAATTCAAGATTTCTTCCAACATCAAACCATTGCAGAGCTTGACGATTATATTAGTAGCTATCAACCTGAGGATCATGATCATCAAGAGCAGACAGCTAATTCAATATTGAAGGAACTGATGGAGCCCATTGCTCTCCCCATCTCTCAAACAGTAAAATCATTACCGATGAATACTGTTCTGTTAACTGGGGCAACTGGCTATTTAGGAAGTCATGTGTTATATGAGCTTTTAATGAAAACAAGTGCGCATATCTTCTGCCTCATTCGACCAAATGCACAAATATCACTTGAAGAAAAGCTAATGGAAAGTATGCTATTCTATTTTGAAAATGATATAGATGTCCTTATGGAAAATCGAGTAACAGTTATTCAAGGAGACTTGGGGAAACGTGGCCTTAATTTATCTATGAAGGATGAGCAGACAATTATTGCAGAAATTGATGCGATTATTCACTGTGGAGCAGATGTAAGGCATTTTGGCTCAACAGATCATTTTAATGATGTAAACGTTGAAGGTACGAAATATTTGCTTGAACTAGCAAAGAGCAAACAAGGTATCCATTTCCACTATGTATCAACATTAGGTATTCCAGAGGAACTTGCTGCACATCAATGGGGCCCCAATGAAGCACAAGGTAACTTTAATTATGATATTAAGCTCGAGAATGTTTATACTCAAAGTAAGCTTGAGGCTGAGAATCTTGTTCGAAATGCAATAAACGATCAAATTCCAATTTCAATCTATCGTGTTGGAAATTTAACTTGTCATTCCGTCACAGGGAAATTCCAACGTAATATAGACGATAATGCTTTTTACCGAATGATTAAGTCTATGCTTTACTTAGGTAAGACACCAACAGCTAATTGGCATGTAGATTTTACACCGATTAATTATGCTAGCCAAGCATTAGTAGCTCTAGCTTGCCAACCAACATCAAACGGACAAATATTCCACCTGTGTAATCCTGTTCCTCTAACCTATCTAGATTTTATCAAAATGCTGAAGGACCTCGACTATGAGTTAGACATTGTAACTGCACAGGAGTATACGGACTGGCTATTACATAGTGAGCATTCTGAGGAAACGAAAGAATATTTATCTTTAGCCATTGCACAGCTCGAAGGTGATGGAGCAAGTGATTCACCGTTTGTCTTTAATAGCAAAAAAACGCAGGAATTTTTAGCGAATACTGATATCACATGCGAAGCTCCTAATCCAGCTTTTATTCGTAATATGATGAATTATGGTATTAAAATAGGCTATTTTCCTGAGCCAATGCCTGTCGGAGTTCGATAATTCCAGGATTACAACGATGGGTAATTAGATCAGTAGTACAACCTAGGCTAGGTTGTACTACTTTTTTATTAAAAAAAAAGTAAATCAATTATGTCACGGCATAAATGCGTCCGGAATCGGCTTTGTGCTAAAGCCTGCAAATGTTTTTTGCGCGAAAGCGTAGCGGGCGGCAGCGGCAACAACACGATGCAAGTCCATGTTTATCAAAATTTTGAGAATACTACATATTTCCTCATTTAATGAACAAAGTATGTAGAGAGGTGAATCTATGTGTAACGTAAAAAAAATATCTTTATGTATGATTACCCTAATATTATTTAATTTGAACATTGTATCTTCTTACGATGCTGAAGAACCAAATAGATTTTATGGGCTTAAAGCAAAAATAAAAGGCCTAGAGAATCGTTTGAATAGTCTTGAGCCGATAAAACCTCAAACAATTGCTGACCCTCCTTTTCCAGAATTATCTCTCCCATCAAAATTTGATACACTTTCACATGTGATAGAGAATGGCGCTAAAATTCCTTATGATGTTATCATCAATAACCCTGGCTATCGGAGACCCGCTTATGAAGAATATTGGCATAGCTCAATCGGTCGGTGGAGCTATGTCCCAACTAGAATTCATTATGCACTACATCGACTATTTACGAATTACGATGTTGCTCTTTCAGATTGGTATGACTTTGAACAAAATATGGGGTTCACGATTCCAACATTTCAACATAAAACTGATTTAGATTTATATATTGTCACGTTCCAAGCTGATATTATAGCAGTTTATACGTTGGGAAATCAGGTGGTCGTTGTTGGAAGCCCAAGAAGAATTGGTGCTCAAGTGATTACTATAAAAACAAGCGCTATACATCCCACGAATAACGAAGAATCTTTACTTGTACAATTATCCACTCAAGCAGGAGAAGAAATCGATTATTCTCTTATCTCTTATATTCCTCCTGATTTTAGGTTGAAGCAAAAAGAATAAGTCTAAAGCTCTTTTTCGGGGTTTTATTAGCTTTATCAGCGGTTGTCGGAGGTTTATCAGCGATTTTGCTATTTTTATCAGCGATTGTTGGGATTTTATCAGCGATTTTGCTATTTTTATCAGCGATTGTCGGAGGTTTATCAGCGATTGTCCATATTTTATCAGCGATTCACTGAAAAATATTCGCTAAAGCATAAAAAAATCACTTCTCAAATTTGAGAAGTGATTTTTATTTGGCTGGAGCCGTAGATTACATCATTCCACCCATGCCGCCCATACCAGACATATCTGGCATTGCTGATGCTGGTTCTGGGATGTCTGCTACAACTGCTTCTGTTGTTAAGAATAGAGCTGCTACAGATGCTGCGTTTTGTAGAGCTGAGCGAGTTACTTTTGCTGGGTCTACTACGCCCGCTTCAATCATGTTTACCCATTCGCCAGTTGCAGCGTTGAAGCCTACACCGATTTCTTCGCGTTTTAGACGATCTACGATAATTGAGCCTTCAAGACCCGCGTTGTTTGCGATTTGACGAACTGGTTCTTCTAAAGCACGTAGAACAATTTTAATACCAGTTGCTACGTCGCCGTCTTCTACATTTGCAACTTTTTCAACTGCTGCATATACGTTAAGAAGTGCCGTACCACCACCTGATACGATTCCTTCTTCAACTGCTGCACGAGTTGAGTTAAGAGCATCTTCAATGCGAAGTTTGCGTTCTTTTAGTTCTGTTTCTGTTGCAGCACCAACTTTGATTACTGCTACACCACCTGCTAATTTTGCAAGGCGTTCTTGTAATTTTTCTTTATCGAATTCTGAAGTTGTTTCAGCAAGTTGAGCACGGATTTGACCAATACGGCCTTCGATTGCATCTGCACCGCCAACACCTTCTACGATTGTTGTATTGTCTTTTGTAACAACAACTTTTGCAGCGCGACCAAGTGATGTAATATCAGCTGATTTAAGGTCTAAGCCTAATTCTTCTGTAATTACTTGACCACCTGTTAAAATTGCGATATCTTCAAGCATTGCTTTACGACGATCACCAAATCCTGGAGCTTTAACCGCTACCGCATTGAATGTACCGCGAAGTTTGTTTACTACAAGTGTTGCAAGAGCTTCACCTTCAACATCTTCAGCGATGATTAACAGTGGACGACCTTGTTGTACCACTTGTTCTAATAATGGTAATACTTCTTGAATGTTTGTAATTTTTTTATCAGTAATTAGAATGAATGGGTTGTCTAATACAGCTTCCATTTTTTCTGTATCTGTTACCATGTAGTGTGATGCATAGCCACGGTCGAATTGCATACCTTCAACTACATCAAGCTCAGTTGTGAAGCCTTTAGATTCTTCAATAGTAATAACACCATCGTTACCCACACGTTCCATTGCTTCTGCAATTAATTGACCTACTTCATCATCAGCAGCAGAGATAGCCGCAACCTGTGCGATCTCCTCTTTGTTGCTTACTGGGCGAGAAATAGCATGTAATTCTGTAAGGGCTGCTGCAACTGCTTTGTCGATCCCTTTACGAATACCTACAGGGTTTGCACCAGCTGTTACGTTTTTCAAGCCTTCACGAATAATTGCTTGAGCTAATACTGTTGCAGTCGTTGTACCGTCACCAGCGATTTCGTTTGTTTTAGAAGCAACTTCTGCTACTAATTTTGCACCCATGTTTTCATATGGGTTTTCTAGTTCGATTTCTTTTGCAATTGTTACACCGTCATTTGTAATAAGTGGTGAACCGAATTTTTTTTCTAAAACTACGTTACGACCTTTAGGCCCTAGAGTAATTTTTACTGCGTTTGCTAATTTATCTACACCTTGTAGCATTAATGAACGAGCGTCTTCTGAGAATTTAATATCTTTTGCCATTTGAATTTACCCTCCTGAAATGGAATATTCGTTAAGCTTCATCAATATATTTATAGAAATTTCGCCATATTGTCATCGTCATCAACCCATTTGTTTATCTGTGACGATCACTAAAGGCATTTACTTTAATCAAGCTAAAATATTAATTTATTCAATAATTGCAAGAATATCGCTTTCGCGTAAAATTAGGTATTCATTACCTTCATATTTAACTTCTGTACCAGAGTATTTTGAGAAAATAATGCGGTCGTCAACTTTAACGTCAAGCTCTACACGTTGCCCGTTCTCTAATATACGACCTGTCCCAACTGCTACAACTTTACCTTCTTGCGGTTTTTCTTTTGCAGAGTCTGGCAGTACAATACCGAATGCAGATTTTTCTTCTACCTCGATTAGTTCGATTACAATACGATCTCCTAGTGGTCTTAACAAGTGAAACAACCTCCTATTAATAAAATGTATGTTCAAGCGTTTTTAGCACTCTATACAGACGAGTGCTAACACAATTATTATGATAATCAATCGCACTTTTTTTTGCAAGTCAGAACTACGAAAAATTTTGTTTTCTTTCCATATTCCTCTACAATAGAATAGAAAGGTAGCATAATGAATGGAAAGGATTTTGACTGTGAATAATTCTAAAAAAATAAAACATAAAAAAACAGCCCTTTATGTTTTATTGATCTATATTCTCATGCAAATATCAGGTAGATGGCTGGCACAACCGTTTCACAAGCTTGTTATGAGTACAACCGGTTTACCTAGTGAGCAAGCTGCTCCACTTACGCAAGGCTGGTATATTGCACTTAGCTTTGCCATTGCATTAATTCTAAGCTTAATCATAACATCTCGAGATAAAGCGTTTTGGGATATTTATCAAGGAAAGAAAGAAACTATACCACTATCAATTATGTGGGGAATTATTGGTTTCTTCCTAGTTTTTATTGGCCAAATGATTGGCGCAGCTATCGAAATGGCTATATTCGGTATCCAAGGTGGGTCGCAAAACACAGCTGATATTGTAGCTATTGCAAAAGGTGCTCCTATTGCGATATTAGCAATTGTCGTATTTGGACCAATATTAGAAGAGTTCGTCTTCCGCCGTGTTATTTTTGGATCGCTTGTCCAAACAACTAATTTCTGGGTAGCCGGTATAGTAAGCGCAATTTTCTTCGCACTTATTCATTTCGACTTCTCACACATCTTGCTTTATACAATCTGCGGATTGATTTTTGCCTTCTTATATCACAAAACAAAACGTATTTGGACGTCCATTATCGCCCATGTCATGCTGAATGGTTTTGTGACACTTGTACAATTGTATGCAGAACCATTGCAAAAGTTTCTTGAACAACTAGAAAAAATGCAATAAAAATCAGTGGAAGTTTTTCTCCCACTGATTTTCAGGTAGATATAACTACGAAAAAGCTCGATGCTTCTAATTAGCATCGAGCTTCTATTTTTATTGATTCAATTCTTCGATTTGACGTCGCTGCTGTTCAAGTGCCTCTTCGACCTGGCGTTTTTGTTCAGCTTCTTGTTCTTCCTTCATTCGCATTTCCTCTGATTTTAAGTATTTCTTATAGCCAACACGGGAAATCATAATGCTAATTTCATAAAGCATAAATAACGGTACTGAAACCATTAAGTGTGAAGCTAATTCAGGTGGTGCGATTAGAGCAGCACACACAAATAAACCAAAGTATGAGTACTTACGAATACGAATTAGTAACTCAGGCGATAGAATCCCAATACGTGAAAAGAACAAGACGACGATAGGTAATTGAAAAAGAAAACCAAAAGGTATTGTAAGCTTAAATAAAAACGAAAAATATTCATGTATGCCAATCGTTTGCTGAATTTCTAATTCATTTGATAAATTCATCATAAACTTTATGACGTAAGGGAATAGTAAAAAATATGAAAAAGATAGCCCTGCTAAAAACAATATAAACGAATACGGGATATAGCTTAAGGTTGCTTTTCGTTCCACTTCCCTTAATCCGGGGCTAATAAATGCCCACAATTGATACATCAATACCGGAGAAGATAGGATAAATGCTATTAAAAAAACGACTTGGATATAAATTGCAAGTGGTGTTACTACATCAAACGCATGAAGCTCTATATTATAATTCGCTCCAGTAGTTTGAAGGTATTTAACAAGCGGTTTCGCAACAAAAAAGCCGCCAGCCATAGCGAGAACAAAGAAAACGGCAACAATGAAAAGCCGTTTTCTTAATTCTTCTATATGCTGAATGACAGTTAGATCTTTTGGATTCATTCCTCAAACATCCTAACTTTACTTATCTAGTTCTTTCTTTTTCTTGTCATCATCATCTTCGTCGGCTAATCCTTTAGTAGCATTTTTGAATTCACGTAATGTTGAACCAAATGCTTTACCAAGCTCCGGTAACTTCTTAGGACCGAAAATTAGTAATGCGACAATTCCGATAATAATGAGGCTCATAGGACCAATACCACCCATTAAAGCCACCTCCTCTTTATATCCATCATTTTAACGCATATTTCGCCATTTTGCTAACTAATAATATGTGAAAGTTTTTAGTCACTCTCGCATTTTACTTCATACTTATTTTACAGAAATTGTGAGAGCTATACTATCAATTATGCCTCGGCATAATTGCGTCCGGAATCGGCTTTGTGCTTGGGCCTGCACGAGTGCCGACACGATGTCGGTCATTTCGGTAATGCCACAGGACGTGGCGTTTTTACCGATGCAGGTCAGTTAGCCGTTATCGCATGGATGCGATGATTTTAGGCTAACACCCACTAAGCACTCCTTTCTGATTTCCGTGACATCCGCTGAAAGAAGTTAAATTATGTACAATTATCACTCTTCCTGATTACGAATTAAATAAATAAGCGCCTGTAATTCTACTGATAAATCGATTGTTAAAAGTTGCATTTTATCTGGTACAGTAATACGCTCTGGCGTAAAGTTCAAAATTCCTTTTGCATTCATTGCCGCTAATCTATCAGCCATTTTCTGTGCGGAACGTGGTGAAACTGTTAAAATTGCAAGCTCCGCTCCATATTCTGCATATTTTTCTTCCAATAAATCAGGATGAAAAACAGGAATATTGCTAATCATCTTACCTTCCTTCGGGGCCTTTGAATCAAATGCCACAACGATATGAGTATTATGATTTTTTTGAAAATTATATTTTAATAAAGCACTACCTAAATTACCTACACCAATTAACGCTACTTTTGTCGCTTCATGTTGATCGAGCGTTTGACTAAAAAATTTTAAGAGATGCTGCACATCATAGCCGTATCCCTTTTTCCCTAGAGCACCAAAATAAGAAAAATCACGGCGAATAGTTGCAGAATCAATTTTCATCGCTTCACTCAGTTCTTTCGATGAAATGCGCTCCATGCCTTCTTGTGCAAAGTTTTGGATAAATCGATAGTAAAGAGGAAGTCTTTTTGTAGTGGCTTGTGGAATTTTTAATTCTTGTTTCAAACTTTTTCCTCCTTATATGTATCAAATAGCATGATACATACTTAATTAACTATTTACTAAGTTTATAATATTCTCTGGAGTATTTCCCTTTAGTTAATGGCGCTTTTACGCCACTAACTAAAGGGAAATCGTTTCAATCTTACATGACAGCTTAGCATAAGTAAAGCCTCGACATTGCAAGCGAATCGCTCATCTATTACACTAAGGAAGAATTGAGGTGTCAAGAATGATTGTTTTACAGGTCAATCAACTATATAAATCCTTCCTTGCAGATGAAATTTTAAGTGGCGTAAAATTAGAGGTTCAACATCGTGACCGCGTTGCATTAGTAGGTCGTAACGGTGCTGGTAAGTCCACTTTACTTAAAATAATTGCTGGTCAAATGTCATATGACTCTGGCGATATAATTATCCCTAAAGGTGTACAAATTGGATATTTAGAGCAACATGCTGGATTAAATTCAACATTGTCGATTTGGGATGAAATGATGACAATTTTTGAACCGCTTATTGCACAAGAACAAGCACTACGGTCACTAGAACAACAAATGGCTGATCCCACTGTTTATGAGAATTCTACTTTATATGCAAAAATAATGTCTGAATACGATCATTTACAGCATACTTTTAAGGATGCGGGTGGCTATCAATATGAATCTGATACACGTTCTGTGCTTCATGGCATGCAGTTTTATCCTGAGGATTACCAAAAGCCAATTAGCTCACTATCAGGGGGACAACGAACTCGGTTAGCACTCGCTAAACTTCTTTTAAGTAAACCTGACCTATTAATACTCGATGAACCTACTAACCATTTGGATATTGAAACCCTCTCTTGGTTGGAATCATATTTAAAAGGCTATGAAGGGGCTATTCTAATTGTTTCCCATGACCGCTACTTCTTAGACCAGGTTGTTTCCATTGTCTACGAAGTCTCTCGTCATCGTGTCACAAAATATACAGGCAATTATAGTACCTATTTAGATGAAAAAGCGAAAAATTATGAGCGTGATTTAAAGCTATATGAACGACAACAAGATGAGAAAGCCAAGCTTGAGGAATTTATTCAAAAAAATATTGCTCGTGCTTCTACTACTAAAATGGCACAAAGTCGTCGTAAAATGCTTGAACGTACAGAATGGATGGATTCCCCTGATGGCGATGAAAAGTCAGCAAGCTTCGGTTTTACAATTGAACGTCAAAGTGGTAATGATGTATTATCTATTGATGACTTAGCGATTGGTTATGGTGATAAGAAAATATCAAGTGGCATCACATTACGTACTTTCCGCGAAGATCGAATTGCATTAGTTGGACCAAATGGTGTTGGTAAATCAACTTTATTAAAAACGATTGTCAAAGATTTGCTACCGCTCTCTGGAGAGATTCGCTATGGTACAAATGTTCAAATTGGTTATTATGATCAAGAGCAGGCAAAGTTATCGAGCAATAAAAGTGTTCTAAAAGAGCTATGGGATGAATGGCCATTAATGAATGAAAAAGATATTCGCTCGGTGCTTGGCCGTTTCTTATTCAGTGGAGAAGAAGTAGATAAAACTGTGTCGTCTTTATCTGGTGGAGAAAAAGCTAGACTAGCATTAGCTAAGTTGATGATGCAAAAAGCAAATTTCTTAATTCTCGATGAGCCTACCAATCACTTAGACTTAGATAGTAAAGAGATACTTGAAAACGCACTTATCGATTATCCTGGAACGCTCTTATTTGTATCGCATGACCGATATTTCATCAATCGAATCGCTACTAAAGTAATCGATCTATCTGGCGATGGTTCCTTTGAATACTTAGGTGACTATGATTATTATCTTGAGAAGAAACAAGAGCTATTAGAAATTGCACAAATGAAGGCTGCTGCTCAACCGCAAGTACAAGCTGATGTACTTGAGAAGATATCTACCTCTAAAATTGATAAAGAAGCTAAAAAACGGGAGCGCCAAATTAGACGCATGCTTGAAGAACTAGAGGGGAAAATGCAACAAGCGAATCTCGAAATAGCTCGATTAGAAGAAGCCCTTTGCGATCCCGAGATTTTCACAGACCATGAAAAAATTACACAGCTTCAAGATGAACTATCAACTGCTAAGGAACAATTCGAGTTATTTGAAATGGAATGGCTTGAGCTAAGTGAAGAACTTGAAAATATTATTATATAACATCCCTCTGGAGTGGAATATAACTTGTAAAGCCATGTGCCTTGTCGCATGGCTTTTTACTTTACTCGCCTTGATTTTTCATATATATTGGTCAAGTGCTATTTTTCGACAAAAAATGCCCACAGCTTTATACACACAATAAATCTAGTAATATCAACATATCAACAGACTTTTCCACATTGTCCACAATTTAAAATTATTTTATCCACATCAATTTGTGCAAAACAGGCTACTATATATTGAATAATCACAAGTTATGCACAAGTTATCAACATTTTGTGCATAAGTACGAATGTTCGATGTTTTAATTGCTCTTTACCTGTGGATAATTTTCTGAAAAATTTGTCAACTTATCAGATCTAATTTTCTTATAAACAATGTTTTCTCAACATTTTTTTCACAAAAGCAAAAAGAGGTATTTTAGAATCCAATCTAAAACACCTCTTTACTATAATCAATTATGCCTCAGCATAATTGCGTCCGAAATCGGCTTTGTGCTTGCACAAAGAACTCCTTTCCGATTTTGTGACATCCGCCGGAGGCTTTAACTTCTGAAAGAAGTTAAACCCAGGATTTTAACTCCATACCTGGGCGACCGTTCATTGATAAATTACCGCGAATACCTGCTTCAAACATTGGTGTTGCTGCTGCCCCTATCATAGCGGCATTATCTGTACACAACTTTAATGGTGGCACATAAAACGGGATACCTTCTTCCGCAAATACAGAATCAAGTGATGTACGTAAGCCCTTATTTGCCGCTACACCTCCCGCTGCAATAACCTGTTTCACTTTATATTCGCGAGCTGCCCGTAATGTTTTCGCAGTTAACACTTCAACTACACTATCCTGAAATCCTTTGGCAACGGCAGTCGGACAAATTTCTTCACCACGTTGATCCATATTATGTTTGTAATTAATAACCGCTGATTTCAAGCCGCTAAAGCTAAAATCATAAGAATCTTCCTCTAACCACACTCTTGGGAAGGATACAGCCTCATCTCCCTCATGGGCTAACTTATCAATTCGCGGACCACCTGGATACGGTAAGTCTAAAACACGCGCAACTTTATCATAAGCTTCTCCTGCCGCATCATCTCTCGTCTCACCGATGACTTCAAAAGAGCCATGTTCTTTCATATAAACTAGCTCTGTATGGCCACCCGATACAACAAGTGCTAATAATGGGAATTCCATTGGCTGCACGAGTGCATTGGCATATATGTGTCCTGCTATATGATGTACACCGATAATCGGTAAATTATTGGCAAATGCAAAGGCCTTCGCGGCATTAATCCCAATTAACAATGCACCTACAAGACCAGGACCCTCAGTAACTGCCACAGCATCTAAATCAGCTGGCTTCATATTTGCCTGTGCTAATGCTTCTTCTATAACTATTGTAATTTGCTCAACATGATGACGAGATGCGATTTCAGGTACAACTCCACCAAATCGTTTATGACTTTCTATTTGAGAAGCAACCACATTTGAAACAATTTCAGAGCCATTTCGAATAACCGCTGCTGCTGTTTCATCACAGCTCGATTCTATTGCTAATATCATTCGATCTTCCATTATAAATTCACCCACATGACAAGGGCATCCTCCCCGTTATCTGTATAATAGCCTTTACGTATGCCACCATCTTGAAAATCAAGCTTTCGATAAAGATTTTGAGCAACTGTATTTGTTACTCGTACCTCTAAACTCATAACTTCCATAGTATGATCACTAGCAATACGCATTGCCTCTCGCATTAAACCTTCCCCAATGCCGCGACCTCGAGCAGCCTCTATAACAGCAACATTCGTAATTTGCGCCGCGTCTATAACCATCCACATTCCACAAAAACCGATAATATTATTATATTCATCTATAGCTAGCACATAATGTGCATACTGATTTTCATGCACTTCATAATAAAAAGAATCTAACGTCCATGGTGTAGGAAATGTAGCAAGCTCAATTTCATACACTACTGGGACATCTTCAGATACCATTTTACGATATGTTACATTACTACTCATGTGCCTTCTCCTTTTGTTCCTTCAGCCAATTCGCCTCCGCCTCTGCAATACGTTTGTATTGCGGGACAAAATGATGCACTACATCCACACTTGGTAGCTCTACTTTCGTTGCTAACCGAACTGTTTCACTTGCTCGTGGTAAATCATTACTAGAAGATGTGCGTTGCGCATAATCACCTAGCACCTCTACGATTTTATGCCAAAAAACATCTACATCTACTCCAACAAATAAAACCGGTGCCTCTAAAGCCTGCAAACGCTCTAACAAGCCATCAATATGATCGTGATAATCATCAATAATCGCTTCAAGCCCATAACCTTTGTAAACAGCCGTATAAACATTTCCTCTTCGCGCATCAAAAATAGGACAAATAAACCCATCATATAGTGATGCATTTGCAGCCAATGACTTTAAGCTAGATATTCCAACTAAAGGCTTTTTAAGTGTCCATGCTAATGTTTTAGCAAGCGTCACACCTATTCGTACACCGGTATAAGAACCGGGTCCTTCTGATACAGCAATCGCATCCAACTCACTTGGTTGTAAGCCAGCCTTTGCTAGCACTTCTTCAATGGCTGGCATAGCACCTGCTGAATGTGTTAATTTTATATTTTGTACAATCTCTGCGATCACTTTTCCATCCCTTATTACAGCAATAGAAAGTGGTGCATTCGCTGTTTCTATCCCTAACCAAATCATTTCATTAGCTCCTCACATAATGCCTCATATCGCTTGCCAAGAGGTGTTAATACAAATCGTCGTTGATTTTCTCCAATTCGGTAAATCTCTATTCCAAGACGCTCCTGGGGTAAATCCTGTTCAATCAAATGAGCCCACTCTACAACTGACACCGCATCACTATAAAATAGTTCGTCCCATCCAAGATCCTCATCGCTTTCTGCTAAACGATAAACATCTAAATGATTAAATGGTAAACGCCCCTCATATTGCTTTACAATCGTAAATGTCGGGCTATTGACCGTTCTCTTCACGCCAAGTCCCTTCGCTAATGCTTTCGTAAATGTCGTCTTACCTGCGCCCAAATCACCCTCTAATGTAATTGTATCCTGGGCTTCTAGTAAGCTTGCTAGCTTCAACGCAAAATGTTCAGTATCATCAAGTGAATTCATTATTTTTTCATACATCATCTCTTTTTCCTCTCCTAGCTCCATTACTTCTAGTTTACCGAAACAAGCGTAAATGTTCAAAACATCCAATGGAATTCAAAAAAACAATTACACCTTGGCGTAATTGTTTCAGCTTGTCGACAAAATATTAATTACTGTGTATTTAATAAACGAAGATATTTTCACTCCAAGTAGTACAAGTTATGGGGTGAGTCGTAAGTTGAATCTACTAATCAATTGTGCCTTGGCTAAATCACCGTTAGCGTTATTAAACTATGTGCTGAATAAAGATAAAACCACTTATTAAAAATGAGCTTATTTTTTATGCCCCTTTATCTCAGTAACCTCTTTATCAACCACTTTATCATCTTTAAATCGTACTATATATGTTTTTGTCATAAGTATTTCATCATTCCAGCGGTATTGATCTTTTTCTACTTTGTCCCCTGCTCCTCCTGCAATTTTCACCACTTCCATATATGACATACCTTCTTTTAATTTTTCAAATTCTGTTTCATTCATATTTTTCTGCCAATGGTACGCATTGGACTCTTCTATGTCTAAAATAGGATCTCCACAACCTGCTAGTATTACAATAGCACCTATAAGTATGCTTATATTCATACGTTTTATGTAAAAATAATTTCGCATGCTAACACCTCCAAATTCTTCATACGAGAAGAATCGATAAAATAGTCACTCTTATTAACGAGCTAAAAATCTATGGATACACCAACAAATATTATAGAACCAATTTTATTGATATCCCTAATTTCCTTATATTAACAATAAAAAAAGTTCTTATGATTTAAAAGCATCATAAGAACTATATTATCGTTTATAATGGCGGTCCCGACCGGGATCGAACCGGCGATCTCCTGCGTGACAGGCAGGCATGTTAACCGCTACACCACGGGACCTCTCTAAGACATCTATAAATATATCATAAGTAAATGTCACATGCAATACTTTTTTCATATTTTATAAGCTTTTCACCAAAATATATACTTGATTTCACATTCCACTGCCATAGGACGCTTTCAGCGGGCATGACCTAGCCTTCTCGTCGTTCATACTTTGCTCTTATGAGGACAGCAGAGAGCCTTATTCTGTGACGAAAGCAACGCAACCGAAGAACTCGCCTCCCTCCGCCCCAAGTACTTTGATACCAATCTACTTTTTTAATCAAGAACGGATTAAATGTTAATTCTTTGGCTCATCACCAAAAGTTGTGGATGACATTTTTTAAAATATATGCCCTGTATATTAGTTGATTGGAGTGAGGACGGGGCGACTCCTTGGGGATCAGTGCTCATCGGACGCCCCCAGGAAGCTTTGCTCTGCGCGAAAGCGAAGCGGCAGCGATAAAAGCACCCAGTCGGAACGGAAATCAACCACACACTATGGTGATGATCCAATTCTTCGATGATTCTCCATCTTTTGGCATCGATATTGCAAATAAATTAAATAGATTCAACAAAACTATTTCATAAGGAGGTCGTTTCAATGATTCGGTACATCTTAACTCGAATCGGCTACATGATAATTACGTTATTTATTATCATTTTGCTTTCATTTTTGCTTATGAAGGCATTACCCGGTTCTCCATTTAATGATGAACGCTTACCTGAAACACAAAAAGAACTACTTTACAAAAAATACGGTCTAGATAAACCGGTACCTATCCAATTCGGTATTTACTTAACAAATCTTGTACAAGGGGATTTAGGTATTTCATTTGTTCTTGATAATCGTCCGGTTACAAAAATCATTCAAGAACGTATCGGCGCCTCTGCCATTCTAGGATTTCAAGCCGTTACTGTCGGTACTTTAATAGGCTTACTGTTAGGTATCGTAGCGGCACTAAGACACAATACCATTATAGATTACGGGGCTACCGTTTTAGCTGTGCTCGGTATCTCCATTCCTTCCTTTGTATTTGCAGGCTTTTTACAATATTGGGTTGGTGTCAAACTAGGCTGGCTACCAATCGCCTTTTGGAATGGTTTTGAATACTCAATCTTACCAACAATCGCTTTAGCGGTCGGTGTTGTTGCAACAATTGCCCGTTTTACACGAATTGAAATGTTAGAAGTACTCAATCAAGAATATATCTTAACAGCAAGATCAAAAGGACTGTCGAATCCCTATATCATTACAAAGCATGGAATTCGAAATGCGCTGATCCCAATCATTACTATTATCGGACCATTAACAGTTAATACGATTACTGGCTCACTTGTTATTGAAAAAATTTTCAGTATCCCTGGGTTAGGAGAGCAATTTGTTAACTCCATTATTACGAATGATTACCAACTTATTATGGGAACCACAATCTTTTATGCTGTTCTTTTTGTAAGCGTTATCTTGGTTATTGATATTTTATACGGATTCATTGACCCTCGAATTCGTGTTACAGGAGGCGAGTAATTTATGACAACAAAAGTAACTGAGAATGCAACGGTAAAAAAATATCCTCCTGATTTATTTGAGCCTGCCTCTCAAAGTGAATTTATCGATGATTTTAGGTATCGTCCTGAACAATCATTTTGGCAAGATGCATGGCTTGGTTTACGCAAAAATAAAGCAGCCATTGTTGGTTTATGTATTATTATCCTCGTTATTTTTCTAGCTATTTTTGGTCCATTTATGAATAGTCATGGCTACGATGAACAAAATATTGCGCGTACAAATTTACCACCAAAAGTTCCTGTTCTTGAGAATATTTCATTCTTAGGTTTGAACGGTGTTGATAGTCGTGGCGTTGACCAATACGAAGCAAAAGGTATAAGTGAATATTTTTGGTTTGGTACAGATGAATTAGGTCGGGATTTATGGACACGTATTTGGCAGGGTACACGTATCTCTCTTTATATTGCTTTTTTAGCGGCAACTATTGATTTAATTATAGGGGTTGCTTACGGTGCTATTTCAGCATTTTACGGTGGTCGCACTGATAATATCATGCAACGTATTATTGAAGTGTTAGTTGGTATCCCTGGGCTAATTATTAATATTCTTCTCATTCTTATTTTAAAACCAGGAATCATTTCTATTACTATTGCAATGGTTATCGTCGGGTGGATTAGTATGGCTCGTATCGTACGAGCACAAATACTAAAGCTAAAAACATATGAGTTTGTTCTTGCTTCTAGGACGCTCGGTGCTAGTAACCAACGCTTGATTTGGAAACATTTAATTCCTAATACACTAGGTCCGATTATTGTAGCTACTACTTTTACCATTCCAGGAGCTATCTTTACTGAAGCATTACTAAGTTTTATCGGCCTAGGACTACAGCCACCAACTGCTTCCTTAGGAACGATTGTTAATGATTCTTATAAATTATTACGTATTTATCCACATGGCATGATTTTTTCATCCATTGTCATTAGCTTAATTATGATTAGCTTTAATTTACTTGGTGATGGACTGCGTGATGCATTCGATCCAAAAACACGTAAATAAGGAGGGGTGCGACTTGAGAAAAATATTAGAAGTTAAAAATTTAAGTATTTCATTTAATACACAAAATGGTGAGGTTCAGGCTGTACGCAATGTATCATTCGACTTATTTGAAGGTGAAACACTAGCAATCGTTGGCGAGTCGGGCTCTGGAAAATCAGTTACTTCGAAAAGCCTATTACGATTAAACCCTGCTGAAACAACAATGCTGAAAAACGGTCAAATTTTATATAATGAAAAAAATATTTTAACGTGCAGAGAGCAGGAAATACATGCAATTCGTGGAGCTGAAATCTCAATGATTTTCCAGGATCCCATGACTGCATTAAACCCCACGATGACTATCGGTAGTCAAATTGCAGAGAGCATAAAAAAACATACAACATTACGTGGTAATCAAATTACAGAACGTGTGATTGAACTATTACAGCTTGTTGGCATTAAAGAGGCGGATATACGATATAAACAATATCCTCACCAATTCTCTGGAGGAATGCGTCAGCGTATCGTTATCGCGATGGCACTTGCTTGTGAGCCTCGTATTATTATTGCCGATGAACCTACCACAGCTCTAGACGTTTCGATTCAAGCACAAATTCTAGAATTGCTAAAAAACATTCAAAAAAAGATGAATCTTTCAATTATATTTATTACACATGATTTGGGTGTTGTAGCAAAAATGGCAGATCGTGTTGCCGTGATGTATGCCGGAAAAATTATTGAAATTGGCTTAGTTGATGAAATTTTTTACCATTGTCAGCATCCATATACACAAGGTCTTCTCGCTGCAATGCCAAACCCAGATATTGAAACCGACACACTATACGCTATTCCTGGAACACCACCAAACTTACTACATCCGCCGATTGGAGATGCCTTTGCTGCTCGTAATAACCAAGCACTCAAAATCGATTTTTTAGAGGAGCCACCTATGTTTAAGGTCAGCGACACACACTATGCTGCAACTTGGTTATTACATGAGCAAGCGCCTAAAATGATACCAATTCATCAACAGTTAGCCCAAGTTGAACGCAAAGAACGTGAAAAAGCTCCTGTATTTGATACAACCAACCCGTATTTATCATTAAAAGGAGTAAAACAGCATTTTAAATTAGATAAAAATGCTATCAACAAAGCTGTAGATGGCATTACTTTTGATATTTATAAAGGTGAAATCTTCGGTTTAGTTGGAGAATCTGGCTGTGGTAAGTCCACGACAGGGCGCTCGATTATTGGACTCAATATTATAACAGATGGCGATATTCACATCGACGGTAGAAATATTAATGAGGCAAAGACGAAGCAAGAAAAATTAGCCTTTAATCACAAGGTGCAAATGATTTTTCAAGACCCTTATTCTTCCCTAAATCCACGTATGAAAATTGCTGATATTATTGCAGAAGGTCTTGCTATTCATGGTGTACCGAAAAGCGAATGGAAGGCAAAAGTTTATGAGTTATTAAATATAGTAGGTTTAACAAAAGAATATGCTAATCGTTATCCTCACGAGCTTAGTGGCGGGCAACGTCAGCGTATTGGTATTGCACGTGCACTTGCTGTAGAGCCCGAACTAATCATTGCTGATGAACCAATTTCCGCATTAGACGTATCAATTCAAGCACAAATCGTTAATTTATTGAAAAAGCTACAAAAGGAACGTGGACTGACATATCTATTTATTGCACACGACTTGTCGATGGTGAAATATATTAGTAACCGTATCGGCGTCATGCATCGCGGAAAAATTGTCGAGCTTGCAGAAAGTCAAGAGCTCTATGATCACCCTATTCACCCTTATACAAAGGCATTATTATCTGCTATACCACTGCCTGACCCAAAACTGGAACGTGAACGAAAACGTATTATTTTTAATGAAGCCGAATATAACGTTACTAATAGAGAAAGTGAAAGCTTTACTGAAGTACGCCCTGGCCATTTTGTCATGCTGACAGAAGAGGAGCTTACCCAATACTATCAAGCAAACCGTGAGAGCTTACCGCTATGAAATTAAAAACAACTATATTGTTTACTGGTTGCATGTTCATATGTTCTCTTCTCTATACATTACTCTTAAAACAATCAATAACAATGCTGACTATGATTAATCATACTTTTCTTGCTTCACTTGCTTTTACAATCGTTGGGGCAATACTGTTTGTTGTGCAAGGCGGGCTTTTTAATGGTATCGCTTATAGCTTTAAACGCTTTTTTGCTCGTGTCACTAAAAACGGCACCTACGCCTATGAGTTAGATGGTAACTTAGAATTCGTACAAGCGCCATCTTATACCTTTACCTATCCACTGCTACTAGCAGGTTTGATTGGCTGTATAATGACAACTATTTTATCTCTTGTTTTCTATTTATAGATTCTTTTTATAGTGTTGAACCCGACGCGCCCAATCGAACGGAAATCAACCCTCGTTTTGCCGAAAAACCATACTATGACACCATAATTTCATTGACACAATAGTTTTTCAACAACATAAAAAGGATGCTACCTATCTAAGTAGGCAGCATCTTTTTTCACTTTACAATTTCAACCCATTTATAGCTAATGTCAGCTGAAAACGGATGTTCATATAAATTTTTTACATACGGCTTCGTCAAACGACTTATACCTTTTTGGAATGTTGGAGCAAATGCAAAATCATCCATCATAATCTTTTCAGCTTGTTGCATTAATAGCCAACGTTCAGAAACATCAGAAGTTGTTTTAGCTTTTTTAATTAAAGCATCAACCTTTTCATTTTTATAGTGAGATTGGTTGTAGTAGGCTGTTGATTCGAATAACTCAATATATGTCATAGGATCTTGATAGTCAGGGCCCCAACCGCCATAGTCTAAATCATAGTCAACAGCCCCTTCTAATGCTAGCTTTTGCTTATTAGGCTGCATGTTGATTGTTAGCTCTAAGCCTTCAAGATTTGTTTCTAATTGGTTTTTAATAAATTCTGCAGCTTTTTTAGACTCTGCACGGTCGTATGTTAAAAACTCTAGTTTTACTTTATCTACCCCCAGCTCCTTTAAACCAGTAGCCCATGCTTCCTTCGCTAATTCAACATTAGTTTTATTCATATCACCATTACCTTCACGGAAATCAACACCTTTTTCATCTGTTGATAATCCAAGTGGTACTAAATAATAAGCTGGAATAGAGCCATCCTGTAAAATCACATCTGCAAAGCCTTGTTTATCCCAAGCCATATCGATTGCTTTACGAATGTTCTTATTTGATAGAACTTTATTTTCATGATTCATTCGAATGAAATACGTATTCGGTTTTAAAAATGTTGAATATTCTGGGCTATCTTTGTATTGAGCAACATACTCACTTGAAAGCTCAGCAGTGTCGATCTCTCCCGCTTCATATAGATTGACAGCTGTTGCTGTATCTTTCACGATTTTTTGTGTAATTTTTGTAAGCTTCACACTGTTTTTATCCCAATATTCCCCATTTTTAACGAACGTCCAACCTTGACCATGCTGCCATGATTCCATTACGAATGGACCATTATATATCATATTGGCTGCTTCTAACGCATATTGATCGCCTTGTGCTTCTGTAAATTCTTTGTTTAGTGGAAAGAACGGTGCATAAGTTGTTAAGCTTAAGAAATATGGAATTGGAGCATTTAGTTGGACTTCCAATGTGTGATCGTTTAGCGCTTTAATACCAATTTCATCTACCTTACCATATAGTGGATCGCCCTCTTTTTGAACACTAGCTGCATTTTTTATATCTAGCATTAAATAAGAATAAATTGCTTGCGTTTTAGGATTGATAGCTCTTTTCCAAGCATATTCAAAGTCATGTGCTGTAACAGGTGTACCATTGCTCCACATAGCATCTTGGCGCAACTTAAATGTATATACAGTACCATCCTCTGAAGCTTCATATGACTCTGCCATTCCTGGCACTGGTGTATTTTCTGGTCCGATACGGTATAACCCCTCAAATACGGAGTTCATTGCTGTAACTGCAAGTGCATCTACACTCCCCAATGAACTCATTGTTGCTAAATCCCCTCCCGCCACTAAATGTAGTTCCTGTCCAACAGCTTTGTCGCCATCAGTAGTAGACTCTTTGTCCGTACTATTGCCACCAGTTGGACTACTAGAAGAATTATCCTCCTTGCCGTAGCAGCCAACTAAAACAACTAGCATCAGCCCCAATAACACGACTAACCATTTTGTCTTTTTAGTCATTGTCATATCCCCTTTGATTTTATTGCACGATTAGTACCGTACAACAAACATATATGCAATATTCATGCCTACACCATGTCTCTCTTAAATATGGCACAAATCTTGCAGTATATTTAAAAAGGGGGAGTTATAGCATGTCACTACTAGAACAATTACGTGTAGCATTACGAGCGCAACAATCGGATGTACTCATCATAACGAGTAATCAAAACCGTCGTTATTTAACAGGATTTACAGGCAGTGCAGGTACAGTAGTAATTACACCAACTAAAGCACTTTTACTCGTAGATTTCCGTTACACACAGCAGGCAACAAACCAAAGTAAAGAATTTGATGTTCGTGAAATCGATCGCAGCCGTTTATATGAAACAATCCAAGAAATTTTAGACACAGAATCTATTCAAACGGTTGGTTTTGAGCAACAACATGTTACTTATGAGGTATATCAATTAATGTCTAGTAAATTAACAGCAACATTAATGCCGCTATCTAATATTGTGGAAAATTTACGCATGATAAAAACACCAGAAGAAATTGAATTGATTAAGAAAGCAGCGTGGATTTCAGACGAGGCATTTAAATATATTTTGACATTTATTAAACCAGGAGTGTCAGAAATTGATATCGCAAATGAGTTAGAGTTTCATATGCGTAAAAACGGAGCTACTGGAGCTGCATTCGATATAATTATTGCTTCTGGCCATCGTTCTGCACTTCCGCATGGTGTTGCATCTGACAAAATCATTGAAAATGGCGATATGCTGACACTTGATTTTGGAGCATATTATCAAGGCTATCGTTCAGATATGACGAGAACAATTGCAGTTGGTGAACCACCTAAAAAACTAAAGGAAATTTACCAAATCGTTTATGACTCATTACAGAAAGCTCTATCTAATATGAAGGCTGGTATTACTGGAAAAGAAGCAGACAGCTATTCACGAGATTTCATAAAAGCTAAAGGCTATGGAAAAAATTACGGACACGGCTCGGGTCATGGTCTTGGCTTAGATATTCATGAAAACATTTTTATGTCTACAGTATGTGAAGACATCTTGGAAGAAAATATGGTGCTTACTGTTGAGCCAGGTATTTACATTCCTGAGTTTGGTGGAGTACGTATAGAAGATGATGTCATCGTTACAAAAAACGGTGTTGAAGTTATCACACACTCACCAAAAGAGCTTATAATTTTATAAAGTAATCTTTTAATTTTGATTCAATACTAAAATCTGTTCTTGGTTAAAAATGATTGGTATGAAAGTACATCGAGCGAAGTATGAGCGATGAGGAGGCTCAGGCCACGTCCATGGAAAGCCTTCTCCCGTAGCGATGAGCGATCAATTTCATGGAATGCCTTTCATTTTTTCACATTATTTATACACGCATGATAATAATGTTCATATTTTGGACACATCTTAAATATCATTTACTAATAGTTTCTTTTTACTTTAGTTTTAATGTCAAAAATTTTTGTCACTAACATCATTTTCTATGGATTTAAGTATATTAATTATGCCTCGGCATAATTGTGTCCGGAGGAAGAAGTTAAATAGAGAATCGAGGTTTTAATATGCATCTTTCTATTAAACAAACTCAAGATTTGAATTTAGTTATGACTTTACAACTTCGTCAAGCCATCGAGTTACTACAATATTCTACACAAGAATTAGAACAATATATTCGTGAACAAGAGCTTATTAATCCATTAATAGAATTAAGTGAACCGGCATTCCAAGAACGTGCACATTTTTCAAAGGGTGTTAGCCGTCACACAAATATCTTGGAACATGTCACAAAATATGAAAAAAATATTCGTGATGATTTATTTGAGGAAATTAAGTTAACTTTTCATAAAGATAAAGACATTAAACTACTTAAACACATTATTTATCATTTGGATGACAACGGCTACTATGAACAACCAATTACGCCGACTTTTAAGGACCATGAAATCGAAAAGGGTATTCACTTATTACAAGTAATCGGACCACTTGGTATAGGTGCACGCAATTTGAAAGAATGCCTGCTATTACAAACAATGTATCGTGAAAATAGTCCAGCTCATGCAGAAACAGTAATTTTCTCTTATCTTGACGAACTTGCAAATCAGAAATGGAAGAAAATCGCTAATGAGTTAGATATATCACTTTATGAATTGCAAGAAATTTATCAATTCATCCAAACTTTGCAACCTAAACTTAGCTCACTGTTTCATCAGGAAGCTGTACATCATAATACACCTGATATTATTGTTGATAACGTTGATGGCTCTATCACTTTTTCATTAAATGATTATTATTTGCCAAAAATCAATATACATGCGGATTATGCACCATATATTACTGCCAATTCCTCTGAAAAGAGTTATTTTAAAAAATATTTATCAGATTATCAATGGCTAGTTAACAGTATTGAGCAGCGTCGAATTACAATTATCAAAATCATGAAGGCACTTATTAAGAAGCAAAAAGCCTTTTTTATACATGGCTTTGATTCTATAGAGCCTCTTACATTGCGTGAAATTGCTGAACAAATTGAAGTACATGAATCGACAGTTAGCCGGGTCACAACGAATAAGTATGTACAAACGGCTTATGGGACATTTGAACTTCGAGATTTATTCACTTCTAAATTACAAACAGCAAATGGAAACAGCGTTTCACAAGTAAAGGTAAAATCGCTTTTAGTAGACTATATCAAAACTGAAAATAAAAAGAAGCCTTTCTCAGATCAAAAAATTGCCGAGCATTTCAACACTACACTTGGTATTGAAATATCACGTCGTACAATTGCAAAATACCGTGAAGAAATGAACATTCCGTCATCTACAAGACGTAAAATGATTCAATTTTAAAAGGGGCTACTCTCAATTTAGTAGCTCCTTTTCCTATAAATTAAGGCTCACCAACATAACGTTGGGTTGATTTCCGTTCCGACTAAGGGATTTCCTAGGGGCGGCCCAGCCTCACTACAATCACCTTATATACATGGCATCCGTTTTAACAAATGTCATCCCCAACTTTTGATGATGAGCCTATATTAAAGGAATCGGCTTAGTTTTGCTTCATATTTACGAAGACACTTTTAACTTCCGTATAGTTAGACAAGCCATATTCACCGCCCATTTCACGACCGACACCTGATTGCTTGTAACCTCCGAATGGCATCGTTTCCCACTCTAAACCGAAATCATTAATCCATACGGTTCCTGCTTGTAGCTTACTAGCGATATAATGTGCTTTTTTCACATTTTCAGTCCAGATGCTTGCTGCAAGTCCATACTTACTATCATTTGCACGAGCAATCACTTCCTCTACTGTGTCGAATGAGAAGATGGACATAACCGGTCCGAAAATTTCTTCACGAGCAATTGTCATATCATCCTGTACATCAGCAAATACAGTCGGTTGTACGAAATAACCTTTGTTAAATTCACGCTCCCCACCCGCTACTAGACGTGCACCTTCTTCTTTTCCTTTTTCAATAAAGCCAAGTACTGTATTCAGTTGTTTTTGTGAAACAAGTGGACCCATATCTGTTTCCGGATCTAGCCCTGGTCCTAATTTTAATGCTTTTGCTTTTTCTGCAAGTCGCTCAACAAATTGATCGTATAAGCTACTGTGTACAAAGACTCTTGTACATGCACTACAATTTTGTCCGTGATTATACATTGTCCCAGCAAATGTTCCTTCTATTGCCTCTGCTACGTCTGCATCTTGTAAAACGATTGCTGGAGATTTACCCCCAAGCTCCAATGTTACACTTTTCACATCGTCTGCAGCTTTTTTCATGACGTGAATTCCAGTCTTTGTTGATCCAGTGAATGCCACCTTGGCTACACCTTTATGTGTAACAACAGCCTCACCTGCTTCACCAGTGCCTGGTACGATGTTCACAACACCATCTGGGAAGCCAGCTTGTTTCATTAATTGACCTACGTACAATAACGATAATGGCGTTTCCGCTGCCGGCTTAATAACAACTGTACAACCTACCGCTAATGCCGAGCCTAATTTCCATGCAGCCATTGCAAGTGGAAAATTCCATGGAATGATTTGCCCCACAACCCCCACTGGCTCATGGACAATGTAATTTAAGTAATCCTTTGATACTTGCACTGTTTTTCCTGTAATTTTTGTTGCCCATCCTGCATAGTAACGAAAATGTTGTACAGTACCGTCCACATCATCAGCTAAGGCTGTTTTGTATGGTTTACCATTATCTAATGATTCTAGTTGTGCTAGTTCTTCCCGATGCTCCTCGAGTAAGTCTGCAAATTTATAAATAATACGTGAGCGTTCTGCTGTATCCATGATAGACCATTTATCATCAAATGCTTTTTGTGCGGCCAGCACAGCTATGTCGATATCTTCAGCTTGTGCTTCATGTACTGTTGCAATTACCTCTTCGTTTGCCGGATTTAATACTTCAAAAGTTTTACCTGATTGAGAATGTACATATTCACCATTAATATATAAACCAATTGTCGATTGTAAAAATTCTTTTACTTTCGGTTTCAGTGTTAATACTGCCTCCATATTCGACACTCCTTTTCTCATAAAAATTATTTATGTTCGGCTATCAGTACGCCTAAGTCAGCCATGATTGCTTTTAGTTGTGCATCTTCTTCCTCTGTTAATGGAAGACGCGGTAAACGGCAAGGTCCGCCCGCCCAACCTTTTAATTCCATTGCACGCTTTGCAATTTGTACGTATTTACCTGATCCTTCTAAAAATGCACATAATGGTAATAAACGATCATAAATAGCCCACGCTTCATCCAGATTGTCGTCTTTTACATTGTTATACAATTCCGTTACAAGTTCAGGCACAATATTTCCTGATACAGAAATCCAACCAACAGCACCAACAAGGAATGATTCAATCGCTAAATCTTCCGAACCACAGAATACTTTAATATTGTTTTGCCCTTGACGTGCAATATCACGCGCTTTGCCGATGCTACCGCTAGATTCTTTAATATGTGTAATGTTTGGTACATCTCGGCCTACTTTTAATATTGTTTCTATGCCAATATCCACACCAGAAGTGAATGGATTATTATAAATCATAATTGGGAAGCTTACTGATTCTGCAACTGATTTAAAGTGTAAATAGATTTCTTCATCTTTTGGGTGTGCGTAATAAGAGTTAATGAGCAAAGCTGCATCTGCTCCTGCTTGTTCAGCCTGTTGTGTATATTCGATTGCCTCCGCTGTTGTTTCTGCAGCCGTACCAACAATTAATGTAATACGACCTTTAATTTGATCAACTGCTACTTCTACAGCTTTGAAGCGCTCTTCTTTAGATAAACTTACGAATTCACCTGTACTACCGTTAATGGCAATACCAGTTACGCCTGTTTCTATAAAACTCTCGATATTTTGACGGAAGCCATCCCAATCGATGTCTGTTTGGTTTAACATCGGTGTTACTAATACTGGAAATACACCTTCTAATTTTTTCATACTTTTTTCCTCCTAAGTAATATAAATTTCGCCTTGGCGTAATTGTTGCTGCCGCTTCGCTTTCGCACAGAAAACATTTGTTGCTGCCGCTTCGCTTTCGCACAGAAAACATTTGTTGCTGCCGCTTTGCTTTCGCTACAGAAAACAATTGCCGCTGATCTTCGCTTTTGGACAGATAAACAAAACGTCCGAATTTAATTTGTATTTACACAATGACAAATCCTCGTTGTAGTGGATCTTCCCTGTCTACTACAAATTGATGGATTCCTGTGATATATCCTGTTAATGCAAGTTCGTAGCCAACCTCATTTTTGCTTGCAATTTCAATACAGCTGCAAAAAATACTGTTGTTTTTTTGCACAGCTTCATCGCCTAAGACTGCTACTAATGCAAGTGTGCTATCTACACTTGGCGAGCGAAGAATATAGCCATCACGTTCAAATGTTACCGAACGCACTTCGCTCCCTACTTTTTCATACACAATGACACCATCAGCTGTACTATATTTTGTACTTTTGTTTGCTCCCCATGTACTAATATCTGCTAGTTCATCTAGTACAAGTGCCTTTAATTGCTCAGGCTTTTCTAAAACAATATAACGTCGCTCACCATCTACCACTACAAACTCGTCTTCTACAAGCGCTGGCTTCACTGTTAAATGAACTGACAATACTTCATCCTTTTTCTCCGAAAGTTGTACATTTACTTTGTAAATACCTTTTACTGTTTCAATCGTATACATATCACTCTCTGATACTTCAATTGTTCCAAGCTCTATTAATGCTGTCGTCGTAGCTACAAGTGCCTCATACTTAAAATCTGTAGAAGCATCATGCTGGAAAAATAATAAACGGAATGATGCAACAGCTGATGGCAAGATAATGCATCCGTTCATACCACGATGCCCACGTGGTTCATTTAATAGAAGTTGTTTTGTATTTTCAAATTGTGTATTTAATGCATTAGCCGCTTCCACTATATTTTCCTGAGAAATTACGATAGGCGATTGCACGACTATACGAAAGGCTTCTCCGACTACCTGTGTATCAATCGTTTGAAAAGATTTATGATAGTTCATATATCTAACCTCCTTTAGTGATCCATTGGTGGAATCATCAGGTAGCCTTCTTTTAACGGGTCCTGATCATTGTAAAAGAATCGATGCATACCCATTACCCATGCGGATCCTGTTATTTCAGGGATAACAGCTATTAAATCACCAACAGCTACTTCCTCTAGTACACGCGCTTGAAACAATGTACCTACAATACTTTCATAAATGAACGGTTCATTAATAGCAAGCTCATTTTTCGTGTAAAGAGTCGCAATTTTAGCTGAAGTACCTGTACCACATGGCGAGCGATCAATGCCGCCCGGCGGTACAACGACTGTATTTTTTAAATCCGCTAATTCATTTACTGGATCTGTATAAAACTCGATATGCGTTAACCCATGAATAAACGAAAACTCAGGATGTACGATCTCTTCCTTGGCATTCACGGCATTGCGAAGACGAATACCTGTATTAATAATATTCGTAGCATTTTCTGCTGTTAAATCTAGATCTATTTTTCTAGCATCTATAATGCCGTAAAAATTACCACCATACGCAATTTCACATTCAACAATACCGAGTTCGGTGTCTTCAATTTCAACTGTCTTTAATAGAAAAGAAGGTACGTTTTTAAACGTTACTTCCTTAGCCACGCCATCTTCTACTTTAATTTTCACATCAATTAAACCTGCTGGGGTGTCCAATTTAATATGTGTATAAGGGGTTTGAACCTCAATTAAATTCGATTCAACAAGTGCTGTACAAACGCCTATTGTGTCATGCCCACACATCGGTAAGTAGCCACCCGTTTCAATATAAATAACACCTAAATCAGCTTCTGGATGGCAAGGATCCGTAATAATAACACCTGACATGACGCTATGGCCTCGAGGCTCGTTCATAAGAAATTTTCGGATCCAGTCAAAGTGCTTTTGCATATAAAGCATTTTGTCAGATATCGTTTCACCTTCAAGCGGCGGCATGCCACTAATGAGTGAACGCGTTGGATTTCCACCTGTATGGGTATCAATTGTTGTAAATAACTTTTGAAATTTCATATGTGGATTACTCCTTTCTTAAATCGATTTATATTTACTGGCTCAGTAGGAATACATGTATCTTTGTGTTGTAGCAATTCTTGCACAAGCTTTCCTGTGACTGCCGCTAAGCTAATACCATCCCCTTCATGCCCTGCCGCTATGTAGAAGCCTGGTACCTCCTCTACTTCGCAAATAATTGGTAAATGATCCTCTGTCCATGGTCTTAGCCCCGCATATGTACGAATAACCGACATATCGGCAATTTTCGGATAAAAGCGTACTGCACGTCTGGCAATCATTTTCACGACATCATGATTTACTTTCGTATCAAAGCCAACAAATTGGCGACTACTCCCTATTAAAAAGTTTTGTGCTTCTGTCGGTTCAAATACTAAAGCAACTCCATATTTTTCGATATCCGCATCCACCATACGCTCTCCGCCGAATTTAGAAATCAAATAACCGAATTCCATTACCTTTCTTAGGCCTACTGGTTGCTGACGTGATGCAACGATAATATGACCTTTACGTGGTTTAATAGGTACATCAACACCGAGCATTTGTCCAATTGTCGGTGCCCAAATACCACAAGCATTAATAACTTTATTGGCTGTCATTATACCTTCGTTAGTCTCGATTAAAAACGTGCCACTTGGCTGTTTCTTAATGTTTTTTACTTCTGTATGTTTTCGTATTTTTGCACCAAACTTTTCTGCTGAATGGAACATAGAAAATGTCAGCATATACGGATTCACCGTTGAATCTGTTTTACACTCCAAGCCACCATATAAATCATCTGCGAAAAATTTTGATTCGTTTCGCAAGTCCGCACGATCTAACATATTAAAATCCAAACCCGCTTCTTGTTGACGAGTTACCCATTGCTGAGCGGCTTCCATTTCTACATCACTTTCACAAACAAGAATGCTTCCAGGGTTGCGATATTCAAATTTAATTTCCAAATCTTTATCTAACTCATGTACTAATTGCTGGCTTACTAATGACATCTGGCTGTCAAAGCCCGGATCCTTATCTATAGCTAAAATATTTCCATCACAGCGAGAAGATGTACCACTCGCCAATTCATTTTTTTCGAGTACCGTTACTTCTAGACCGGCCTTTGCACAGTAATAAGCAATTGCCCCGCCGATGATGCCACCGCCAATAACTACGATATCCTGATGTGATTTCTCCAAGACTCTCCCCCCTTTTTGCTAGCACTTAACATTCTGCAAAAAACGTGCCAATGTATCTATTCGGAATTTGTTTGATAAACGATGCACTATGTGTCAAAATTATTTATATTATTCAAAAGAATTGGACAAATGAATGATTAGGGGGGATATATTTTGCATCCATACCATTTAATTATGAATAAAATGTTAAAACGGAATTTGGCTTTTATCCCGATAGAGGATGTTGTGACTATACTTAACGATGACAAGTTACAGTACTTTGTCATTGAAAATGAGAAACCTTATGCAGTGAAACGAGGGAAAAGAAAAAGTGATTTTAACTATATAGCCTGTCAAATTGTCCGCATGGATTGCCCAATCAAAACAGTACTTGATTATTTGGAGGAATATGAATTCTTACTTATACGTGATGAAACAAAGCAATATATAGGATATTTATCAAAAGAATCCTTGTTGTACGATCTGGCTTATGAATTAGAGTGTTTAAACTCCTATTTAAACACCATTTTAGAAACGATTAATGAATCTTGTACTGTAATTGATCGTCATCAAAACGTTATTTATTGGACTAAAGGAGCCGAAAGTATTTTTTCAGTATCTGGGGAAAATATTATTGGAAAGCCAATCACGGATTTTTTTAAGGAAGATCAACTTGAAATTTTACATACATTGCAGCATGGAAAATCCGTTTATCAGCAACAGCATTTTCCGCGTGAAGACCTTGTTGTAATGATCAACTCCAACCCTGTCATGTTAAACGATCAAACGATAGGCGCAGTCGTTGCCGAAACAGATATTACCCATGTGAAAAAATTAAACGAAGAACTTCATATTACTTCTGAAAAATTATTAAATTTAGAGAAACAGATGAATACTAACGGTTTAGCCTACGACCCATTTACACTTATTCGTGGTAATAGCCCCACACTAAAAAAGGTGCTTGAAAAAGTAAATAAAGTGGCAAGAACTGAGGCAAATATTTTAATCTACGGCGAAAGTGGCGTCGGCAAAGAGCTTTTCGCACGCGCAGTTCACGCGATTCGTGAAAAACCAGATGCACCATTTGTAGCTATCAATTGCGGGGCCATCCCTAGCGGATTATTCGAAAGTGAAATTTTTGGTTATGAAAAAGGAGCTTTTTCTGGAGCGCATCAAAAAGGAAAAAAAGGAAAAGTTGAGCTTGCACGAGGAGGCACACTGTTTTTAGATGAAATTGGAGAAATGCCTTTAGATATGCAGGTAAAGATTTTACGATTGTTGCAGGAAAAAACATTTTATGCAGTGGGCGGCACGAAGGAAATGGATGTCGATTTTAACTTAGTAGCTGCTACTAATAGGGATTTAAAGCAATTAGTGAAGGAAGGAAAATTCAGAGAAGATTTATATTATCGTTTAAATGTCGTAAATTTCACAGTACCTCCACTTCGAGAAAGAGCTTCTGATATTTTGGAGATTAGTAACTACTTTTTATATGAGAAATCCATTAAATACAATCGACCTATTCAAGGAATTCCGCCTGAAATTGCGAATATTCTTTTGCAATATCAATGGCCAGGAAATGTTCGTGAACTAGGTAATGTTATTGAACGCCTCGTTGTTTTTTCTGATGAAGGGGCAATTCATATAGAAGATTTACCTGCAGATATTTTAGCAGCCGTTCCAAAAAGTGAAAAACTTGAAGTACGAAAGGATTTTCCACAAGGGACGGAACTAAGCAATCAACTCGAGCATTATGAACGTGAAATTATTTTAGAGCAGCTTGCCTTAGTAAATGGTAATAAAAAAATATGTGCCAAAAATTTAGGCATTACTCGAGCAACATTATACAATCGATTGAAAAAATTAAACATTGATGTCTAATTTTTTAAAATTAATGTAAATAATTTTATACACTTTTTCTTTTGAAATGCGTCAAGCCATTAATGTACATCCAAAAACGCTTCATGGCACAGTTCTTGCAGTAACTAATATGTAAATAAAATTCCTTAATTAGGGGTGTAGTTATGCAAAATAAATCTATGATTGTATGTCGTTGTGAAGAAGTTAGCTACGATGAACTTGTAGAAGTAGCATCTGAAACTAATTGCTCTGCTCGTGAACTTAAGCTACGAACGCGGGCAGGCATGGGCTATTGTGGTGGTCGTACTTGTCGTACAATGGTCGATCACATCGCACACAAACATCACCCACGCCTAGACAGCGAAATTTCATTAAAATTTCAGGCACCAATTCGTCCTGTGCGGTTTGCCGAATTAGGGGAGGTTAAATAATGACTGAACGTATTATGAATCACCCTGTTTTAGGAGTTTTCCCTTCAAAAGACAAAGTGTCTTTCATTTTTGATGACCAAGAATATGAGGGATACAAAGGTGAATCCTTAGCAGCTGCTTTACTTGCAAATGGTATTCGCACCTTACGTGTCCATGAAGAAACAGGTCAACCTCGTGGCATCTACTGTAATATTGGTCACTGCTTTGAGTGTCGCGTCACTGTCAACGGCTTAGAAGGCGAACGCGCATGTATAACCCCTGTCTCTGATGGCATAGTTGTGAAAAGTGGTAAGACACTTCCTACGTCGGTCCGTGACTGGAGGAAAAACAATGGGAAATAAAGTGATTATTATTGGTGCTGGTCCTGCTGGACTTTCTGCCGCTATTACATTAGCAGAAAAAAATATAGCTGTTCTTGTCATTGATGAATACTTATATGCAGGAGGACGCTTACTTGGACAATTATATGAAGAAAGTCCAGGGAAATGGTGGAATGGCATTGCAGAATCCAAGCGTTTATTTGAACGTGCAAAAGCTCTCAATGTCGAACTTTTACTACAAACGAGCGTTTCAGATTTAGAAAAAATTGAGCAAGAGTGGACCGTCCATACAAATAAAGGTGTATTTCGTACAAGGCAGCTTCTGTTAGCTACAGGTGCCGCTGAATCTCCATTCCCAATTCCAGGTTGGACACTTCCTGGTGTAATGTCTGTAGGGGCTGCACAAGTAATGACAAATGTACATCGTGTAAAGCCTGGCAAACGTGGGGTTATTATTGGTGTTAACGTACTTTCCTCAGCCATCGCGATGGAATTACAAATCGCAGGCGTTCAAGTAGCAGCTATCACATTACCCGCTACCAACTTATTAACAGAGGCTAGTGGAAACCCTCTAGAGGTCATGAATTCTTTACTACATGTATCTCATATGGCCCCCTCCCCCCTTGTTAAAATCGGAAGTAAATTTATGAAAAATGAATTTATGAAGAAGTTAGGTATTACCTTCTATCCAAAAAATGGAGTAAAAATGTGGGATATTCCAATTATGTTACGAAAAGCAGTCGTTGAAATAGTTGGCAAAGATCAAGTAGAAGGTGTAGTCATTGCAACAGTAAATACTGATGGCTCCATCGTTCCTGGTAGCGAAAAACGCATTAAAGCAGATTTCGTTTGTATAGCTGGCGGTTTATATCCTTTAGCAGAACTTGCTTCTTTAGCAGGTTGTCCATTCCATTATATTGAACAATTAGGTGGATTTATCCCATTACATAATGAGCAAATGGAAACTAACTTAGAGGGACTACATGTTGCAGGCAATATTACTGGTATTGAAGGAGCAAAAGTTGCATTAGCACAAGGCAAAGTTGCTGCGCTTACAATCGCATATAAATTAAATACTGGCACTACAAAGCAAGAAATTCAACGCGCTATTGAAGATGTAGAGACTACAAGGGCTAACGCACATATTCAATTCCATCCAGAAGTTCTAGCAGGTCGCCAACAATTGAAAAAAATTTGGACAGAGTCATTTCTAAAAGTTATCAAATAAAACTGTCAGTATTTTAGACAAAACAAAAAGTGTATAACATTTAGCAATTAGAATATTACACTGTGTTACATTTACACGCTGCAAGCATTCGAGTCAGCGTAAACAGCATAACAACCTATTAAAAATCTTTTTCTCATAACACGGAGAAAAGGATTTTTTTTAGGTTTATAAGAAAAAGATTTTTTTGATATTTTGCTTTAGACGCCCCCGTAAAGCGTTCTCGGAGTGAAGTGAGTAATCAAGAGATGAAGAGCATTTTTTTATGGCATAAAAAATGCATTAAGAATTATAAGGGAGGGAAATTTTGAAGGGAGGTATTTTTTAACTATTATCTTCAATTCATAAATTTAAGCTTGAGTAATCCCTAACGATAGCTATGTAGTAAAACAATCTTAGTAGGAAATGGAAGTATACAATCTTAGGGAATTGCCAAGAGCGCAAGGAATTTATGAACATAAAAAAAGAATTAGTTGTTCAAGGGGGAAATCATATGGAAGCAATCATTAATACGTTAGTCGATTACATTTGGGGAAATGCACTCGTTTATTTAGCATTAGGTGTAGGATTGTATTTTACTGTTCTGACCAGAGCTGTACAATTCCGTTATATTCCAGAAATGATACGATTGTTGCGTGAACGAAAAGAATCAAATGAAGGAATATCATCTTTCCAAGCTTTTTGTATGGCATTATCTGGACGTGTTGGGGTTGGTAATATCGCAGGGGTGGCTACTGCTATTGCAGCGGGTGGACCAGGTGCAGTTTTTTGGATGTGTGTGATGGCGTTTCTTGGAGGTGCAAGCGCTTTCATTGAATCAACACTAGCACAGGTTTATAAAGAAAAAGCAGATAACCAATATCGTGGTGGATCACCGTTTTATATTGAAAAAGGTTTGAAACTTAAAGGTTTCGCTATTTTTGTAGCACTTGTTATTTGTATTTCTTATGGCATTTTAGTACCCGGTATTCAAGCAAATACAATTGCCACTTCATTTAATACAGCATTTAATATTCCTCCATTTATAACGGGTATAATTATTGTTGCCCTTTTAGGACTAATAATTTTTGGTGGTGTTAAACGTATTGCTCGTGTTGCTGATAAAATTGTGCCTATCATGGCGCTTGCCTACGTTCTTTTAACAGTTATTATTTTAGGTGCTAATATAAGTGAACTTCCTAATTTGATTAAACTAATCTTTACAAGCGCATTTGGTACGAACGAAATATTTGGAGGTATAATTGGTACTGCCATCGCTTGGGGTGTAAGACGTTCAGTATTTTCAAATGTTGCTGGAGCTGGTGAAGCAACATTCAGTTCAGCGGCTGCTGAAGTATCCCATCCAGCTAAACAAGGATTAGTACAAGGTTTCTCTATTTACATTGATACTATTATCGTGTGTACAGCAACTGCTCTAATGATTTTAATTACAGGTATGTATAATGTAACACCCCCTGGAGCAACAACACCTCTAGTTGAAAACATTCCTGGCGTTGTGGCAGGTACTGCTTATACACAAGCGGCAGTCTCTACTGTGTTTAATGATTTTGGTAGTGGTTTCGTGGCTATAGCCATTTTCCTTTTTGCATTTACAACTTTAATGGCCTACTACTATATCGCAGAAACTACCATCGTATATTTAGATAAAAAACTGCAATACCCCATATTAAAATTAGTTTTAAAATTAGTCTTCTTAATTGTAGTTTATATTGGAAGTGTTCAATCTGTTAGTTTGATGTGGGGTCTTGGAGATATCGGATTCGGCAGTATGAGTTATTTGAACTTTATCGCCATTGTCCTATTAACAAAACCAGCTATAAAAGTTTTGCGTGATTACGACCGTCAAAAGAAGGCTGGGCTCGATCCGATTTTTGATCCGCGAGAAGTAGGCATTGAAAATGCTGACTTCTGGATAGAGTACAGTAACAAACATAAACATAACAAATAGAAAAAAGAGCAACTACAAAAACTATAATGGTTTGTAGTTGCTCTTTCATTGTTTAATTGCCAACAGTTTTAATTTCTTGTCGATGGTTAATTACATCATTTGAACAATTGAGTTTGAGGGATTGAAGCGACCAAGAAGATATAGCACTTTAACCTATACCGATAGTTTATTTAACAATAAAAAAACAGCCAGTACTCAGCTGACTGTTTCCATTGCCTAGCGACGTCCTACTCTCACAGGGGGAAGCCCCCAACTACCATCGGCGCTAAAGAGCTTAACTTCCGTGTT
>NZ_JBNNTW010000015.1:0-89321 GCF_050279145.1 Lysinibacillus sp. NPDC094177
AAAAAGAAATTTGATTAGCTCAAATTGTTTTGCTGGCATCATGTTTGATGTCCAAAATTTTGTTTCGTTCACTAACTCAAGGTTAGCTACTAAAAACTTTATTGATTACGTTTTGCTTGTTCAGTTTTCAAGGTTCATTTCGTTACCACTTCTTTAGCAGCAACTCTTATATAATATCACGTCGTATACTAGATGTCAACAACTAATTTATTTAATTCAATTGTTTTTCACTAGTTATCTTAGCGACTCGTATAATATTACACGTATATTCTAAAAAGGTCAACACTTTTTCTAAAAAAAATTATACCTATTTCATTTCATTGAAAAACTTCCTATTAAATAGCTACAAAAAAAACAACAAAGAGAGGCTAGGTCACAACCAACTGATATAAGAGAAAAAAGAGAAATCGAGCCTGTTCGCTTTCTCTTTTTTCTTGTTTAGAACAAGTCGTTCTATTTTCTTCACCCTATTTCTCTGCAATACAAAGCCCAGAAAATTTTACTATCCGTAAAATTTTCTGGGCTGCTTTGTTATTTATGGAGGTTTTGTCCCAACTTCTTTTATGATATTAACTATGTGTTTTATCCGCGCTAATCAAACTTCATCCCTTTTAACAAATCCGCAAACGCATTGTTAATTGGTTCTACTTCTTTTTCTTGCTGTTTCATGTATTTCTGTACACTACGTTTATCTACTTTGCCACCGCCTTCTTTTTTACGACGGGCTTCAAATGCAGATAACTTCTCACGATAGCCACATTTACATACGAAGATTTGGCCATCACCTTCACCACGAAGTTCTAGCTTTTTCTTACATTGTGGGCAACGTGCGTTTGTGACGCGTGATACGTTTTTACGATGTCCACAATCACGGTCTTGGCAGACAAGCATTTTACCTTTTTTACCGTTAACTTCAAGCATTGGCTTGCCGCAATCAGGACATGATTTTGTTGAGATATTGTCATGCTTATATTTTTTATCACTTGCTTTAATTTCAGCGACTATTTCTTGAGTGTGCTTTTTCATTTCATTGATGAACACTTCTTTTTTCAACTTACCTTTTGAAATTAGCTCTAACTTTTGCTCCCACTCAGCTGTTGTTGCAGGGGAACGTAATTCTTCAGGCACTAAGTCAAGTAATTGGCGACCTTTAGATGTAATGTAAATTTCTTTACCGCCACGTTTTTCGATTAAGAATGAATTAAAGAGCTTTTCAATAATATCTGCTCGTGTTGCAACGGTCCCTAACCCACCTGTTGATTTCAACGTATCAACAAGTTTTTTGTCGTTCGTTTCCATATACTTCGTAGGATTTTCCATTGCTGATAGTAATGTCGCCTCTGTAAAACGTGCGGGTGGCTTCGTTTGACCAGACGTTTGGGCAATTAGCTTTGTTTTTAACACTTGTCCTTGTTCTAAACGAGGAAGCAGCTGCTCTTTGACATCATCCGTTGATTCTTCATCATCAAAACGATTTTGATATACTTCTTTCCAACCAGCAATAGTGACGGTTTTCCCTTTGGCAATAAATTTCTCATTACCGATTTGAGCTTGTACTGTTAATTGCTCGTATTCTTGTGCTGGGAATAATACAGCTAAAAATCGTTTTACTACTAAATCATAAATTTTACGCTCTTTATCATTGAATGCAGATAAGTTCACATAACCTTCAGTTGGAATGATGGCATGGTGATCGGATACTTTACTGTCATCTACAAATGATTTATTCGCTTTAATTGGCTTTGTTAAGATTTTATTTGTTAATGTACGATATTCGCCAATGCCACATGCTTTTAGGCGCTCAGGTAATGTGCCTACAATATCAGATGATAAATAACGCGAATCCGTACGAGGGTATGTCAGCACTTTATGTGATTCATATAGCTTTTGCATAATATTTAATGTTTCTTTTGCAGAATAACCAAATAATTTATTGGCATCTCGCTGTAATTCTGTTAGATCATAAAGACCTGGGGCAAATGATTTTTTAGGCTTACGGTCAATTGAAACGATTTTTGCATCTTGGTTGCCTAATGCTTTAACAATAACGTCGGTTTTTTCTTTATTGAAGCTACGTGAATTACCATTTGCGTCTTGCCATGTAAGCTTTAATGAATCTGTTTGTGCTTCAATACCGTAATACGTTTGTGGTTTGAAGTTTTTAATTTCATCTTCACGTGCAGCAATAATCGCAACGGTTGGGGTTTGAACACGACCACAGTTCAGCTGTGCATTAAATCTTGTCGTTAATGCTCGTGTCGCATTTAATCCGATATACCAATCCGCTTCAGAACGAGCGACTGCAGCAGCATATAAATTATCGTAGTTTTTACCCGGTTTTAAATTTGCAAATCCTTCTTTAATCGCTTTATCTGTGACAGATGAAATCCATAAACGTTTAATTGGTTTTTTCACATTTGCTTTGTCAATAATCCATCGAGCAACTAATTCACCTTCACGCCCAGCATCAGTAGCGACAATGATTTCATTGACATCATTACGAGTTAACTGTGATTTGACCGCATTATATTGCTTACCCGTTTGCTTCATAACGACTAACTTCATTCGTTCTGGCAACATCGGAAGGTCTTCTAAATTCCATGTTTTATATTTATTATCGTAGGCTTCTGGATCAGCTAATGTCACTAAATGACCTAATGCCCAAGTAACTATATATTTGTCACCTTCTAAATATCCGTTCCCTTTTTTATTACATTTCAAAACATTTGCTATATCACGTGCAACTGAAGGTTTTTCAGCAATAACTACACTTTTAACCATATATTCGTACTCCTTTACTAACTATGTAATGTCTAATATACCATAAGTTCGTGGCAGAAATTATTTAGAGCCATCTACTTAGTCTTCATAATAGTCATTGCCGGAAAAATGATTAGGTAGTGATGAAAACAGATCGGGTACCTCAGAGAATTGATCGGATAGCCTGGAAAATTGATCTGGTACGCCTGAAATCTGATCAGGTAGACAATTAATGTAAAGAGCAAATTCACAATTAGCGTGAATTTGCTCTTCTTTTCTATGCTTCAAATAAAAATATCGAAGAGGAACTGCATACTCAAACTCTTAAAACATATGTTGAGTTAACAGAATGTTCACAAAATCGAAAGGGGATGAATGAATGGATGCTCGAACTTTCAGACCTCGGAATGTGATTTGTATGACGATTGTTGTTTTTGTATCGGTGTTAATTGGTTATGGAATATATATAAACTTTATTGATGTTCCCTTCCCATGACGGCCTTACTTCTTTAACTGACTTAACAAGTATTTTCGGTTGTCTAGTATGCGCTGATCTTTTGGCTTAAATTTACGCGCTGCTTCATTATGCTGATGCGCATTTTCATAGAGACGCAAGCGATTGTATAACAAGCTTAATTGTAAATGTGGAAGCCATGTGGAATAAGCATACTTTTGAATACCCATTGTTTGTTCTATAGGCTGCTGTAATGCTTGTGAATACCAATAAATGGCCTCTTTATTTTTCAATTGCTCCATAAAAAAATGACCAATTCGGCAGCATGTTTCTGGTCTAGGTCGATCATATAATAATGATTGTAAAATAGCTTGTGTTGCTTGTTTTGAATCGTGTAGTTGTTGGTAGCAATCCGCTAAATTTAAGCAAGCTTCAATATTATCATCAGCAGTTCCATTTGTGGAATCTAGGAAAATATTATAGTGATTGATTGCTTCTAAAAATCGCTGATGGAATTTTAGTTCATTTGCATAATGAAATGTTTCTCTAGCTGAAAATGGGTGCCCTTCTTTCTTTAAACGCTCATAAATATTAATATTGCGTTGAATATCACTTTTTCTCGGCAAATGTGTAACTGCTATATCGCTATGATAGAGCTGGCCTGTTACATCTAAATACTCATGGACGGCACCCTGCCACTGAAAATTACGTGCACGTTTTACGAGACGAAATCTTTTTTCACTTGATTCTACACAGCCATCTGCATCTAACGTTACATAATAATCCATGGACACAGCATCGACATTAGGATGATAAAGAGATTGCTTAAGTTGTAGGAACTTTTGCTGATGTTCTGTTGTGATCACGTCATCTGCATCGAGCCATAAAATAAAATCTTTTGTAGCTTGTTGAAAAGAAAAGTTACGAGCTTTGGCAAAGTCATCACACCAGGTAAAATCGAAAATTCGAGAGGTATAGTTTTGGACGATATTTTTTGTACGATCAGTTGAGCCCGTATCAATAATATTGATTTCATCCACTAAATGTTGAACGGAGTCTAGGCATCTTTCAATAATACATTCTTCATTTTTGACAATCATACATAAACTAATCGTAAACATCTGTCCCCTCCTTTTTTTGTAATAATATATGCAAGCTTAAAAATTTATCGAGGCTTTTTACCATTTTATCGCCCTACTTTTTGAATTTATCGCCTAACTTTTTTAATTTGTCACCTAACTTTTTGTTTTTATCACCCAACTTTTCCGTTTTATCGACATACACCCCAAATGAGCATGCTCTTCGGCAAAGAAAGCGGTTGATTTCCGTTCCGACTGGGCTCTTTTATCGATGCCGCTTCGCTGCAGGGTCTCGGGCCAACAGATGTTTTTTGCGCGAAAGCGTAGTGTTAACGTAGCGGTAGCAAAGTGTTAACGTAGCGGTAGCAAAGTGTTAACGTAGCGGTAGCAAAGTGTTAACGTAGCGGTAGCAAAGTGTTTTTATCTGTGCGAAAGCGTAGTGCGACGTAGCGACAGCAACAGCAACAGCACCGATGTTGGTCACGAAGGCGTTATCACAGGACGTGATGGTTTTAGCCTTCGTTCCTCTATTTGCTGATCCCCAAGGTGTCACCCAGTCTCCACTCCAATCAACCACCTCACATAGCGTGTATCTTTTGGATAACATCAAAAGATTTCAACTATGAAAAACAAAAAAACGAACGTTGCACTCGTTCGTTTTTTGTTTTATAAGTATTGTTCACGCCACTTTAGTTGTTCTTTTTCTGTGAGCTGCTGTTCTAGGTGCGAATCCCATTGATTTAACAGCGCATTCCATATACGAACGAACAAAATATTTTGTTCTTTATCGTGAAGGACAAATTCAAGGCATGGGATATCATTAATTTGTTTAGCGTCGGTTTGAACAATTTTTGAAATTATTTTTTGTGAGGCTCCCGCTCCAGCTTTTTCTTCATCCTCTTGCTGTAGCGCTTCTATTAACATCTCTTCTTCAAAATGCTCCTGCTTCTCAGCCTCTTCATCGACATAACGATATGGCTCTGGTAGATCATCATATTCTTCCATATTGTCCTCGTCGACAGCAAGAAATGCAAGATGGCCTGGGCTATAGTAAAGGTTGGCCATTTCTACATCTAGCTCCTCTTCAAAGATGCCACGTTCCAGTTGCTGCTGTCCTTTAGAGGTTAATCTATAGAAGCCTTCCGTTTGCTCAATAAGACTCACTCGAGACATTAATGATACTAGATCCTCAATAAATAACGGATCGACTAGTAATAGCTCACTTAATTCTTGTGCGTTTGCAAAATCCGCTTCCTGTATGCTCATTAACAGCATTGTCATCAGGACATCCATAGTAGAACGACGAACTGGCTCATAGGTCACTTCTACCGTTCGAATCGGGATGCTCCATTCATCGGTTTTGACGATATTAACATTCCGATTTTGCTGAATTTCTCGCATTAAGCGCTGCTGTAATTTTGACAATCTACATCACCTGTCCTTCATGATTACGCAAGCCGTTATAGGATTTCACTGTCTCTAACAGATTGCTGTACATCTCTCGTGTATCTGGATGCTTCGCACGTTTGGCAAACATCTCAGCACTTCCGACAAGTAGTAATAGTTCTCGTGCACGAGATAAGGCAACGTTTAAGCGGCGATAATCTCTTGCAAAGCCAACGTCTCCCCCTTTAGGCGTATTACGTACCATGCTAACTAATATGACGTCCATCTCCATACCTTGGAACTTATCGACTGTCCCGGTTCTAAATTGAAGATGTGGTAGCTGTAATTCCTGCTGAAGAAGGCGATTAATTTTCTTAACTTGCTCCCCGTAGAAGCTAATAACCCCAACGCTTTTTTGTGCATCTTGAGGCATACGTCCAGCTGCTTTAGCTTCAATAACAGATGTGTTCAAATCGATTAAAATACGTCGAATTGTTTGTAATTCACCCTCATTGTAACGACTCGTTCCGCCCTTAACCTGCTCCTCTAAATAAGGTTTTTCTGTTGGAATATCGACCCATAGCAAATGATCATCACGGTTAACAAATTGTCCTTCTAGGCAATGGTCTCGCGCTGCATCTGAATCAGGTAAACCACATTGCAGACCATTTTCCTCTTTCGCGTAAAACGGTGTAATACTTTGCATAATTTTTTCATGCATTCGGTACTGCAATGCCAGCATTTGCTTATGTGTTTGCGGTAAATTATTAAACAAGCGTTCAAACAGCGATTCACGCAGTAAATTTTTTAATTCCTGCGCGCCGTCAAAGTTTGGATTTTCATCGAGCATTGCTTTTAACGTTTCCTCCAACGTATCATCTCCAAGTAATGGAGGTAGCTGATGATGATCGCCCACTAAAATAACTTTTTTACCTTTAAGCATTGGCAACAATAGCTCTGGTGGTGTTGCCTTTGAAACTTCATCAATAATAACAACATCAAATGTCGGGTAGTTTTCCATAAATTCCTTACTTGCCGAAGCTACGCATGTTGTACCGATAACATTCGCATGACGCACATATAATTTACGAATTTCATCTAAATCATATTCAGTAGCATTGTGCAGCTTGTCACGCCATTGCTCTTGTAATTTTTTTCGAAGAGGGAGCTGCTGTTCCTTGCGCTGTAATTCCACTATTGCTGTTTTCGAGGATGCAATTGCTTCCACTACTTCCTCGGAAGTGCGCTCCGGTGTTGATTGTAGAAGCTTTGTGCAAGCTGTGAGCTGCTTCTCTTTCTTCAATCCAGCTATATTAATTTCTTTAATGTTTTCTTCTAATTGTGTTAGCTGTTGTTCAATCTCTTGTAAGCTAGTCTGCGCTGTTTGAAGTGCCGCTTTCTTTGGTAGGAGCTGTGTATTAGCATGCTCAACTGCCTCAAGCTGTTGACGTGCTATTTGAAGAGAAGATTTTGATTGCGATACAAGCATTTTTAAATGCTCTACAGACTCTTCTGGCTCAGCATCAATTTGGAATGTCTCAACTAGTTGCTGAAGTCGTTCTGTATGCTGTAAATATGGCTGCAATTGTCGCTGTAAGCTTTGAACGTCGAAGCTTGTAATAGCACACTCTTGATGTAATAAGCCACCAATACCTTTACGTAATGACTCAAACTCCCGATCTTTATGATCTTGTTGTTGTTTAAGAGCTATACCTTTTTGCCAGACAAAATCACGACGCATATATAATCCGAGCAAGAAACTCTCAAGTTGCGCGACAGGTGGTGTTTGATCATCTTGAAAGGCAGTATTGAGTTGCGCAAAAACACCTGTTAGATTTTGCAAGGAAAACGATTGAACTGGCTGCAATCTACTTTTAGCAAGGGCATGTTCTTTTTCTTCATAAGATACCAACGACTCAAGCTTTGCGATAGCTTTTTGTAAACGTGAATTGATGGTTGCCCATGCCTCTAAATCTTTGGCATCCTCTAAATGCTGCAAACGACTAATTTGCTGTGATAGCACATAAGATGGGCGAATGTGATAGTGTTGTAAAAATCGTTGGATTCGCTCATATGACGTTAAAGTGCTGATATATCGTTCGGCTTCCTTCATTAATCGAAGACGATTATTTTCCTCTTCATATTTCAATTGGATATCTTTGAACTGCAGTGCCAGATGTTGCTTTTGCTCTTGCAGCTCCTTATATTGAGCAGCCGCTTCCAATTGCTCAATTTTTTGAGTAGTTTCCTCTATAGTAAGCTTTAGCTGTTCTATAGATGGGCTTTCGGCAAGGGTTTGCTCAAGCGACTTTACAGCAGGCTCGATTTGCGCCAGCTGTTTTTCGTAATGCTCTTTATGTGCCTCGTTCTCCTGCTGCTCAGCTTTTGTAGCCTTTAATTCTTTTTTTAACGCTTGTATTTCCTGCTGTAATATTGGCTCGTCAATTGCAGCCTGTTCTTTTGCAGCTATTTCCTTTGTTAGCTCCTCAAGCCATGCCTCAAGCTTTTCTAGCTCTTCCTCGGCCTTGGTAATACTTGATTTTAGTTCTTGTTCACGTTCTGTAAAAGCTGTGATTTCCTCTTCAATCGCTGCAAGAGTTTGCTCACGCCAATGCAGCGCGACATTTTCCTCAATAAATTTTTTACCCTCTTCTTCAATGCTTTCCGTTCTACCATAGCGTAAAATTCGAATTTCTTGATTGGAAAGAAGTCGTCCTAATGCATTATCCACGGCTAGATTTGATTGAGAGGCCACGAGTGTTTTTAAGCCTGCCTTGACATTTTGCTGACAAATTTCAGAAATAACGGTTGTCTTCCCTGTACCAGGTGGTCCTTGAATCACATACAAGTCTTCAACAGACAATGCTCCTAAAACAGCTCGCCGTTGATATTCGTTTAAATTATTGTGAAAAACAATATCGTCTCGAAGCTTTGATGCTCGGACAGTTGGACGTTTTTCAAATAGTATTGTCTCTAAATTAGGGTTAACTGCCTCGCCTTTTTCTAGCTTTGTAAAACCATTGCGTAATCGTCTAATTTGACTCAATGTCGCAAAATTACTAAAGCTCGCCTGCTTTGAACGAAGGTTAAGTTGATCTTTACGTGCTAAATCCTGTACAAAAGGCTTTAAGTCAATTTCTATTGTCTGTTTCCCTGCATTAGCCTTTAATACTTGTCCAATTTCACCACGTACCCCTTGAATATTCACACTTAACCCTTCAAGCTTCTTCCATTCCTTCGATTTTATATAAGGGCAGACAATTGTCAACCTAGTAAAATCTTCATTAAAATAGCTTTGCTTAAATTCTGTATGAATATCATCTATGGTCGCATCGCGTTCTTGAATTTTTAAATAGCCTTCCCAGCTCGAGATACGCTTTTTCACATATTCTGTGCGCTCCTCAGCTATCGGTAGCTCTCTTATTTTTTTATGAAGATCGAGCGGAATCCCTGCTCCATTATTAGGTCTTGTAACTAATTGTAATGCTGCTGGTAAGCGTCGGTTTGTATTGATTGGGCCTCGCATATGTACAAAACGAATATTTGTAGCTAGCAATCCTTCAACTTTTAGCACACAATCCATAATGGCTGTTTTCTCAGCAAGGACGTCGGTTAACTTTTCATTTTGCTCCGCATTAAAATAAATCGATAAAAATGTTTCACCAACTGTTTTTGCCTTGCGCTTTTCGATATAGACGGTGAATGTATTTTGTAAGGCAAAAAAGGCATGCTCATTTGCTGAGCATTCCTCTACCGCTTCCTTTGCCTTATTAGTCAATATTAGACTACAGCGTTGTTTTTCTAGTAAAGCGATGTCCTGCATGAGCAGCCCTCCCTTCCGTTTCACTAAAATTCTATTTTATCACATCGTAAATGGATACTTGAAAAGAAAAATCCCCTGCACAGTGATTTCCTTCCACTGCACAAGGGATAAAGATTTTATTTTAATGTTGATCAATCGGTTCTTTCGGCAATGTTTTGCTCATTTCACAATACTGTACAAAAACACGAGCCAATTCACGTAAACGATTATGAACATCTTCATCGACAATATTATTATCTGCATCAAAATGAGATGTATGTGTGTATACATAGTTCGGAGTTACAAGTGCACGGAAGTAGTCTAAAATTGGCTTCAACTGATTTTCTACTACTAAATGGTGCTGATATGTGCCACCATTGGCCACGATAGATACTGGCTTATAGCGCATTGTTTTTGGATGCAAGAAGTCGAATGCGTTTTTCAAAACGCCCGGAATCGATGCTTGGAAAATCGGTGTCGCGATAATATATGCATCCGCTTCCTCAAACTTTTGAATCATTTCCTTCATGTCATCATTTAACGGTGAACCGTCTACAATTTGATGCTTATATTGACTAAAATGCATAATTTCTAACTCGAAACTAGCATCTAATTCTTTAATATATTGCTCCGCTTGCTCTAAAATAGCACCAGTTTTACGACCAAACATTGTGCCATCAACGAGTAAAATTTTCATTTTCACTTTGCCTCCACATTTATCTTCTACAATAATATTGTAACAAATGAAAAGAGGCACGGAAAGAAATGTAGTGGTTAAAACCGTAAATTCAGTCTTTAGGCGGAATGTAGTCTATGCAAGAAATATTGCTTTAGAAAGAAACTTCGGCATGTGGATTACTTGTTATTAAAATAATATTTGGCTCATAACGTGGAATTGATTTCCGTTCCGGCTGGGCGCTTTTATCGCTGCCGCTTCGCTTTCGCACAGAGCAAAGCTTCCTTGGGGCGTCCGATGAGCCGCTTCGCTTCGCTGCAGGGTCTCGGGCCAACAGATGTTTTTTGCGCGAAAGTGTAGTGTTAACGTAGCGGCAGCAAAGTGGTTTTGTCTGTGCGAAAGCGCAGTGCAACGTAGCGACAGCAACAGCACCGAGGTTGGTCACGAAGGCGTTATCACAGGATGTAATGCTTTTAGCCTTCGTTCCTCTATCGCTAATCCCCAAGGAGTCGCCCAGCCTCCACTCCAATCAACTTATCTGCATTGAATACATTTTAATAAAGAAATTTCGGTGATGGACCTTTATTTATCCTCACGATGTTGGAAATTTACTTCTTTATCTACAAAGGTTTCCTCTATTTTATATTTATCTCGATTAATAACGACTTCACGATTTACTTTATCTTCTGCATCGCTAGTACCCGATAATTTACGATTATTCCAATTAAATAATTGCTCCCTTGAAACGTCCTCATCCTGCGTTTCAGGAAAATCCAACTTTACTAATTCCTGTGATTGATAAATTGTAACAGGCTGTTTATCGCCGTACAGTGCAATAACTATCATCGCCTTCGCAACTTGGGAAGCTTCTATAGCTCTTGAACGCTTTAATGGCCCAACTAAAAGTGGCTTTGCTAACTTTAAAACCCTCTCTCCCACCTTTTCACCTAAGCGTAATTCCTCCCTCTCCCCGACTAATAAAGATGGGCGAATAATGGAAAGTCTTTGTAAGCCCAGCTCCATAAGATCATGTTCGAGCTTTCCTTTTACTCGATTATAGTAAAATGGAGAATTTTCTTTTGCTCCCATTGCTGTGATGACAAGCATATGTGGGATTCCTCGATTTTTTGCTAACGAGGCAATAGTTAGCGGATATTCAAAATCAACTTTCTCAAATTCCTCACGAGATCCTGCCTTTTTAATCGTCGTCCCTAAACAACAATAAAGTTCATGTGCAAATTCGATATCTTTTTCCTCTAAAGTATCAAAATTACGAATTTTCACTTCTAGCTTTGGATGCGAAAATGCCGGTGCTCTTCGTGCAATAACCGTCACTGAAACATATTCATCATTTTCACATAATTGTTCTACAAGAGAGGCACCTGTTAATCCAGTAGCCCCTACAACAATCGCTGCGCGCATTCCCATTGGTTGTACCCCCTTCTAAGATCCGTTCGCTCCAGAAGTCGCACTGCTGGAACAAAATCAGCAAGCTTCTATTTAAAAACCTAAACAATCATATGTATCTTCCCGCAAACTCTACTTTATTTATCGGTCAAAGAAGGAGCTCTTACTCATTTAATTTTAGGAGTTTTCAAAAACTACTTGGAGAAAGGGGCTGCTACATTTCACATTATGACATAAATTATCTAATCCTAATTTTTTACACATACTTGCCCATCATTCACCATAGTTTAAATAGACGGATGAAAGGATGGGATACATTTGCAAAACGAAATTCAAGCAATGGAACTAAAAAAGACGATTGTTTTCATTATTGAAAGCTGTATTGATAAAGGGCTGTATCCTTTTGAACGGGTTGCAACGCTGGCAAAGCTACTTGCAAATGAAAAAGTTTTCATATTTGTAAAGACCCCTTCAAATGATGGGATTCAAATTTTAATGAATGAAAATCTCTCGCCGATTTTATTTGAACATTTCGATGAGCTACCAAAGCACATGAAAGGTATTCAACCTGATTTAATTGTTAGGGATGGCCGTAACTCCGAAAGCTGGCAAGTACAAAATTTACGACCGTTCTGCAAAACAATCATTCACTTTGATGATTTTGGTGAGGGTGGTCAAGCCTGTGACTGTGTATTGTTAGCACTCTATCAAGAAGTTAAAGACTATTTACCATCTCATTATATTGGCGGAAGCTTCAACTTTGCATTACCAGAGGCCTTCCAGAATTTTGATGATAGACCAGACAGTAAAACACCTGAAAACCCACCTCATATTGTTGTTGCTTTTGAGGATGGGGACGAGCATAACTTAACCTACCGTACTCTTCGACACTTAACGCAGCTACAAATCCCACTACAAATTACAGTGATGATTGATGATAGCTATCGACATGCAACAGATGATTTGCAAATGATGGTGCTTAGTCGTCGTAATACCGCCATTCTTCGTGATAAAAACGCACTCCTAAAACTATTACCAAAAGCAGATGTTATTATTTGTAATGCTAACTATACACCTTACAAAATCGCCTCTTATGGTGTACCTTGTATCACACTTGCACAAACAGAAGCTGAGCTATTACACGCATTCCCTCGTGAACTGAACGGCTTTATCCACCTTGGACTTGGTCGCAAAATGAAGCAATCACAAATTCAAAATGCTGTAATGGAATTTCTATTACACGAGGCTCGAAGCGAACGGGCTGTTAAAAAACAGCGACAGCTTAATCTTACAGGTAACAATGAAGCGCTACAGTCATTGCTTTTAGATTTCGCTTATGATCGTCATAATATCGCTTCTACTTAGTGATTCTTTTAAGGTGGATATGATACAATATAGTAGAATTTTTCACTTTCGTTTATCTTCAATAACAAGAAGTGAATTCAAGCATCATAAGTACCCGATTGATAGTAACTAATAAGCGGTGGGGGATAAAAAAACCTCCATCGCTTTTACACGCATTCAAATATACACAAAAAGGAGCAATCATCATGCCATCAAAAAGTGATATTGAATATCAAATTAGAGAGCTAAAAATGGATTATATGAATTTACAAGGTGACATCGAAAAGCTTGAATCTACAGGTCATAATGATCAAGTGGCAAAAGCAGAGCAACGCCTTGCGAATATGGAAGCAACACTAGCGGAATTAAACAAACAATTAGCAGATCTTTAAAATGAAAATATCTAGCGGTTATAAAAAAGCTTAACTGCTATCTCGGAGGAACATATATGGCAATATTAACAGTAGAAAATTTAGGTCATTCATTCGGTGACCGCACGCTATTTAAAGATGTCTCTTTTCGTTTAGTTGAAGGTGATCATATTGGTCTAGTAGGTGCAAATGGGGTTGGTAAATCAACATTAATGGGCATCATTACGGGTCAAGCTATCCACGATACTGGGAAGGTTGAATGGCTTCCTGGAACGCATTACGGCTATTTAGATCAGCACACTGTATTGACAGCTGGTCGAACTATGCGTGATGCATTACGTGACGCCTTCCTTCCTTTATATAAAAAAGAAGAAGAGCTCAATGAAATTACAGGAAAAATGGCTGAAGCAACACCTGAAGAATTGGAAGTTTTACTAGAGCAAATGGCAGAGGCTCAAGATGCTCTGGATGCAGGTGATTTCTATTCTCTTGATATGAAAATTGAGGAGGTTGCACGAGGTCTTGGTCTTGATGCAATCGGCTTAGAACGTGATGTTGCTGCTCTTTCCGGCGGTCAACGTACAAAGGTTTTACTAGCTAAGCTATTACTTGAAAAACCAAAAGTATTATTACTAGATGAGCCGACGAACTATCTTGATGAAGAGCATATTACATGGTTGAAAATCTATTTAAAGAATTATCCACACGCTTTCTTATTAATTTCACATGATACAGAATTTATGAATGAAACAGTGGATGTTATCTTCCAACTAGAATTTTCAAAATTAACTCGCTATACGGCGACATATGAAAAGTTTTTAGAGCTTGCTGAAATCAATAAGCGCCAGCATATCGATGCTTATGAAAAACAACAGGAATTCATAAAAAAACAAGAAGATTTTATCGCAAAAAATAAAGCTCGCTACTCAACTACTGGTCGTGCAAAATCTCGCGCCAAGCAACTTGACCGCTTAGAGCGTATCGATCGTCCTGAAACAGCTGTAAAACCTGAATTTGGCTTTAAAGAGGCACGTTCTTCAAGTCGTTATGTAGTAGAGGCTGAAAACTTAGTCATTGGATACGACAAAGACAAGCCGTTACTTCCCCCGCTTACTTTTGCTATTGAACGTGGGGAAAAAATTGCTCTAGTAGGTATGAATGGTGTCGGTAAATCAACATTATTAAAAACGATGCTAGGCAAAATAAACCCATTGGACGGAAAAGTTATTCGTGGTGATTATCTTTACCCTTCTTACTTTGAACAAGAGGTAAAGGCGGACAAAATCACACCAATTGATGATGTGTGGAATGCCTTCCCTTCTATGGAGCAAGCACAAGTACGTGCAGCATTAGCTCGCGCAGGACTTAAAACAGAGCATATTACTCGCCCACTTAATTCTTTATCTGGTGGTGAGCAAGCTAAGGTACGTTTATGTAAGCTCATGATGGAAGAAGCAAACTGGCTAGTATTTGACGAACCGACAAACCACTTGGATGTCGATGCAAAAGATGAGCTAAAACGTGCCATGAAAGAATTTAAAGGCACAATCGTTCTAGTAAGCCATGAACCTGATTTCTATGAAGGTTTAGCAACAAAGGTTTGGAATGTCCAAGACTGGTTTACTTCAGGACAACAAAGCTAGAAATATTATTAACATGGGCAGTTACCGGTGTGATTCATGGATCACTCGGAACTGCCCTCTTTTTTGTGCTTAAAATCGGATATGGGTAGTATCATTTTGGCAGTTATATTACCTACCTTAGTGGTTTCTTGGTCTACCCGAGCAGTTACTTGGCTTACCTGAGCAGTTTTTCGACCAACCCGAGCAGTTCCCTGAACCACCCGAGCTCTTAGAAACACTCCTCTTCTCAGCCCCAAATAAAAAGTTTATTTATCTAAGCATAAAAACCTGTATTCAATCATATTAATAATGAGTGGATTAACAATATATCTATCTCCATTAATTCAGACTATTTCTCTCTATATTTGAACAGCTCTCTTTATTCTATTAGCATCTATTATTAATATTGGATAAACTTACATCATTGTAAGCTGAATTTGTGAAACTTTTCGCTCCTTCTTGCGTATATTTTAATGTAGTTAAAAAAATAGCATTTCTGTTTAAGTTTTTTTAAATAACTATTGATTTATATATAGCTTACTAGTAAGATATATATACAACCTAATTAACTTACTAATAAGATATATATTAAATATAATCCTAAAAAGAAAGCGGGGAATGAAGAATGACAGTTACAATTTATTCACAAGCGAGCTGTTCTTCATCCAGAAAAGCACTAAAATGGTTAAAAGATCACAACATCGAATATAAAGAAAAACGAATTACTTCACATCCACTAACACTTGCTGAATTTAAAGAGATTTTAAGCATGACAGAAGATGGAACAGACGAAATTATTGCAACTAACTCAAATGATTTTAAAAATCTTAATATTGATATTGAGCAGCTCTCTATTCAAGAGTTGTTTGAAATCATCCAGGCTCACCCAAGAATGTTACGAAGCCCTATCTTAATTGATGAAAAACGTATTCAAGTTGGGTACAATGAGATGGATATCCGTCGTTTTATTCCACGCAAAGTACGTGCTTATGAGTTAAACGCGATGACAAGATTGGCACAAGAAAGTTAAAACAGTTTTGGAGTTGACCTTATATGGATCAAGAAAAAGAAAGAGCCATTACCTCATTGTTTGAAGTAGTATCTTCCATTGAGCGTAAGTGGGCAAACGAGTGGAATAATCATAATGTACTCGGCTTTTCAAAATCCCATATTTTAATTTTAGACTACTTATCGCAGGAGGGACCAAAGCGCCCTTCTGCCATTGCTGATCGGTTAAAAGTGACGACTGGTGGTGTCACTGTATTAACAAGTAAGCTCATTAATGCTGGCTTTATTGAAAAAACACAGCATGCTACAGATCGACGAGCATCTCAATTGAAAATTACAGCGGATGGCGAAAATATTTTGGAAGAATCCCGTCTGCAAGTTAGCGATCTTATACACAATATGTTTGGTATGCTGACAGCTGAGGAAGTACAAACATTACGTGATATATTTTCAAAATTACTCAATGCGGAACCTAATCGATTTGAGTAAACGCTTCATTTTCACACCTTAAAAAGTTAGACATGCATCTAACTTTTTAAGGTGTTTTCATTTGGCCAAATTTTGGTGTTTATCCCCCTTACCACCGACTGCCAAGTTTCATCGGTTGTATGACATAATATAAAGTCTCTGCTCGCCAGTTTTTCCACAGGATTGTCGGGGCACTCACCTACTAGCCTTTTATGCTTCCAAAGAGTGAGGATGATCCCCCACCTAAACTATTTTTAGACGCTTAGTTTAAACCGAAATTTGGCGCTTTTACTTCTTCTGGAATAGCACATTCATAATGTTTCCCAGCTCTTAAATTCACAAATTCCTCCTTCGCTTTTTTAATAACATCTGGATCTAGTAAGGAATCGAGAGCAGCTCCTGCCATCGCTTTTGCCGCATAATGCATCCCCTTCATACCAAGTGAAGATCCAAAAGCAGAAGTTGCTTGCCAAGTATGCACTTGGACCCCATATGGAGCACAAGTTGTAAATACCTGACCAAGAGGTGCAATCCACGAAACGTCCCCTAAATCGCTAGAACCTTGCATGGATTGGCGAAAAGTTTGTGGCATATGAAATACCTGCTCCACCAATACCTCTTCACTTATTTCATTCGGTACAAAAGATTGTTGGGCGGTACCTGCAAGAACAGAAGGATCTAATGAAGACTGTAGTGATTTTGCAAAAGTGAGCTCGTCCTCTGTAAAAGATAATGGTGGTAGCTCGTTCCACTGCGTCAACATTTGCTCATTTAATGTGAAATTCGGTAATGTATCGTAACACCCTGCCTTCAGCTCCCAATGCACTTCTGTTTCTGTCATCATCGCTGCCCCTTTTGCCACTTTAATGAGTCTGCGTTCTAAATCTTTGACAGCATCACGATTTGCTCCGCGTAGGTAATAATAGACACTTGCTTTATCTGGAACAATATTGGGTGCTAAGCCACCATTTGTAATTTGATAATGAATACGAGAACCGTCTGGCACATGCTCCCGTAAATAATTGGCCCCGACATTCGTCAATTCAACAGCATCAAGCGCACTTCTCCCTAGATGCGGCGCACCAGCAGCATGTGCTGTCCGACCTGAAAAATAAAATTCAATGGCAGTGAGTGCTTGCATAGAGAAGTTCGCAGTCATGTTAAACGTAAATGGATGCCACGTATAGACAACATCTAAATCATCAAAAACACCGGCACGTGCCATATACGATTTCCCAGATAACAATTCCTCCGCTGGGCATCCATAATAACGAATCGTTCCTTGTAAATTGTTAAGCTTCATCACTTCTTTTAAGGCAACTACAGCTTCTACTCCAGCCGTTCCTAATAAATTGTGACCACAGCCATGACCAGGTGCCCCCTCCTCCACAGGCGAATATAATGAACTGACTTGCTGTGATAACCCTGGAAGCGCATCAAACTCCCCTAAAAAACCAATAATTGGACTACCTGATCCCCACTGTGCATAAAAGGCCGTTTGTACATCACCAATCGGCGTAACAATATCAAACCCTTCTTTTTTCAGAAAATCTTGTTGCAGCGAGGAAGCAAATGTTTCTTCATAGCCTAGCTGAGGATTGTCCCAAATTTTCTTTGCCATCTGACTAAACGTTTCTTCATTTTGTTGCATCCATTCAAATAATAATTGTTTCATAGTTAGTATCCCTCCACAGATTTTATATTTGTTTGTTGCTGATGGTTAACTGGTAGCGTAACAGCGATTACAGCTGCGATTACGCACATAATGGCTAAAAATATAAATGATGTTTTAAAGGAACCACCTGATACATTAATTAAATAACCCATAATTATTGGCGAAATAATCCCGGCCGCTTGTCCACCAAAATTTACTACACCAAAAGCTGTCCCAACATTTTGCTGATTGACAACATGGTGTGGCGTCGTAAATATAAACGAGGCCATAAAAGAGACTAATATAAAGGCTATTGATTGATACGTAATAGCTAGTGCTGCAGAAGCGGCTGTAGACATGAGAAATAAACAAACAGCTAGCACAACTGCTCCAAAAATTACGCCATATTTCGAGCGCCCTCCTAACTTTGAAATAATTCGACCACTTATAATCATTCCAATAGCTGCGAAAATAGCTGGTATAGCAGCTATGAATCCTACATTTTTTAAATCTAAACCATGCACCTGCATTAAATATGTTGGCATCCATGAGCTCAATCCCCAGTTCGCAATATTAATAAAGAAGAAAATAAAAAGCACACGCATTAGATAAGTATTTTTTAATACTTTGCTAAAAGAGCTCTTCTCTTCGCTTTCTTTTTGCTCCTCTGCTATAAATGTCTGTGTATTTTTCGTACTCCACAAAAGAGCGATTACAAAAATAAGTCCTAAACCAGAAATTAAGAAAAATACATTGCGCCAATCCATTACCAATAATAGAGGAGCACAAATAATAGGAGCGATAGCACTACCTATCATATTGGATGACATCATAGTCGCTTGAGCCTTTGTACGTTGTTCTTTCTGAAAATATATAGAAATTGCTTTTGTACTTGCGGCAGGATATCCCCCTTCCCCAATACCAAATAAAAATCGAATTAAGAGCAATGAAGTGAGTGACCAAGCTAGTCCTGTAAATGCAGTGAAAACTGACCAAAAAACAACGGCACCAATTAATAATTTAATCGGTCCGTACTTATCCGTTAGCCATCCACCAGGAATTTGCATCACAGCATATCCAAAGAAGAACGCACTTAAAACAAATCCTAGCTCAGTGGCTGATAAGGACAAATCTTTGCCAATACTAATTAAAGCTAGGCTAATAGCAGTCCGGTCAATGTAAGAAACCATCCATCCAAAGAACAAAACGCCTAAAATTAAATTACTGCGTTTTTTCAGTTCGACATTCATAACTCCACCCCTTTCATCAAATTATCTAAATATTAAGAAAAATAAAGGACGAAATCATTAGAATATCTTACAATGTTTATAAAAGTTCATTAGAATATATTCTGAAATTTAGGGAATGGAGTCGAAATAACGATGTCTCTAAGGGAAAATGAATTTATATTGAACGATGACAATTGTAGCTTTTATATTTATAGTGCAACAAAGGAATGGTCTTTATTTTCTGGTCGGCCCTGTGATATAAACCCCGACCTTAAAGGAATACATTGGGATAAACAACAGCAACGCTTCAGTGCAACGTTATACATACCTGAGCCAAATGAGTATATGGTAAAAGGGATTATTTTTGGAGATTTTACAGGCTATGATGAGCAATTTTTAGTTTGGCAGCTAGAAAAGACCTTTTATCAGAAAATCCTCATACAGCAACGTGAACAAAAATTAGCAATCATTCAGCTAATGGGTGCGATGAATTCAACTTTGAAAATCAAAACGCTATTGCAGACCATCATGGATTTTGCCATTCAAGCTATTCCAGTAATTGACCGTGGATTTTTAATGTTATTCAATTCTGAAAGGGAGCGTTTATATACAGTTGCTAGTACTGGGGTGACAGAGCGTATCTTTGATTATGCTCCCCAATTAGGCGAGGGAATGGCAGGTTATACATTTCAAACAGGTATATCAGACATTTACACCTATCAAGAAGCATTAAAGATCATGAGGAATATCGCGAAAATTAATCGAGACGCATTAGCGGAAGCCATACATTTAGGAACAATCGAGAATATTACATCGATGGCTGTTCCTATTGCCTTTAATGAAAGAAAACTCGGTGTGATGGTTGTCCATCAATATACAAATAAGCGTGCTTTTCAACAAAGTGATTTAAGACTTCTAGAAAGCTTCGCATCGCAGGCAGCAGTTGCTATAAGAAATGCGGAAGCATATGAAGAAATAGAACGGCTAAATGCTTACTTTGTAAAGCAAGATGAAATACATCAAATCTTTATTAAACTATCCTTGCAAAATGTACAAGAAATGAAAATCATTCAAACAACGAAGGAATTATTACAATTAGACGTTCAATATGTAAATTTAGCAGATCGTAAAACGTTTTTACAGCTGGCTCAGATGGACAAGCTCGCAACAATTAACGAGGAACAATTAATTGATATAGGCTATGTTTTTCCGATTGGAAATGAAAAAGAAACTTTTGGCTATTTAATTATTCAGGGTGTGGAGCAATTAACGAGTCAGCAACGTATGATTATTGAAAATGCGGCGATGAGCTCAACTTTAAAATCATTACAAATACAAGCAGCTGGACAAACGAATTTTAAAGAACGTTTTGAGCTTTTCCAACAGCTTATCTCTGGACGAGCCCCTCTCGTTGATTCTCGTTATGATGAGTTAGGACTTGATATCAAGAAGCCAACATTCGTCGTAAAATTTAAGCTGAAACACTTTTCTCATAAAAATAGTATGCAATTTATTCAACATGTACAGCAATATTTTAAAGATCAGCATTTTATATTTACACAGCGTGAAACGGTCGTTTGGGTACTACAAGGAGAAACAGCGTTTCGTCAAAAAATAAAACAACAATTAACGCAAGCCATCATCAGTTGGGTTCAGTTTTATCATCAACAAGTTGCAATTGGCATAGGAACTGTACAGGATCACTTACTTAAGGTCGCCCAGAGTGCAGAAGAAAGTAAACAAGCTCTCCGGCAGGCTCTGCGCCACACAAAAAAAGAAGATAAAGTAACAATTATTTGTTATGAGGAGCTAGGTATTAATCGATTATTCAGTAAGCAAAGCGAAGAAGAGCTTGGACAATTTGTCCATGATATATTAGCTCCATTATACAAGTTAAAGGATGAAACTTTACTTGAAACACTTCGTTGTTACATTGATCAAAATCGTTCTATTTCGAAGACAGCTTCCACCTTACACGTTCATCAAAATACGCTATACCATCGACTTGAAAAAATCGAGCAATTATTAGATCGAGATTTACACAATCCCGCACATTATTTAGAAATTCATTTAGCCCTGCATTTAAGTGAATGAGAAATAAAATTGTTGTTTATCGGCATTGATTGAGGTTTTATCAGCGATGTTCGATGCTTTATCAGCGATGTTTGAGGTTTTATCAGCGATGTTCGAGGTTTTATCAGCGATGTTTGAGGTTTTATCAGCGATGTTCGAGGTTTTATCAGCGATGTTCGATGCTTTATCAGCGATGTTCGAGGTTTTATCAGCGATGTTCGAGGTTTTATCAGCGTTGTTCTCTGTTTTACCAGCGATAAAATCAAAAAAAGATGCATCGCAAAGTAATTTTGCAATGCATCTTTTTTGAATTGGCCGAACGAATACTTCCGTCTAAGTAATTATTTAGTGCGACCAATGCATGTCATCATGCTGGTAGCACAGACTCTACTATTGATACATCAGCCATTAGCATTTCTTTCAAACGAGCTTTTGCACGGAATAAACGAGATTTCACAGTACCAATTGAAACTTTCATAATTGAAGAAATTTCAGCAAGTGAATATTGGTCTATATAGAAATACCATAATGTTTTACGATAAATCCCATCTAATTGACCCATTTTATCCTGTACTAATTTAGTTACAATATCTTTTTCAATTTTTTCTTCAGTTGAAATGTCATTATTGGGAACCAAATCTAAAATCGGTACGTCTAATGTTTCAGGTTGGTTCATCATGTATTTACTGCGTCGTGCTTTTTTACGATAGCGATCTCTAAATGTATTCATTGTAATTGTTGTAAGCCAAGCTTTAATATGCTCCACCTCGGCAACGCTATCCTCATAGCGCACAACTTTTACCCATACTTCTTGCATTAAATCTTCAGCTTCTACATTATTGCGAGTAAGTTTTAAACATAAGTGGTATATGTAACGATTGTATTCCTCATATACGCCTTCTAATTTTTCATTCATTGTGTATTCCTCCGCTTCTTGTTCTTGCTTCTATACACATTCTCGCAAAATAATGTATTACACTCTATCGTATTGGCTTTCAATTACATTACAATCGTGTAAGCTTAGATGCTTTCACTTGTAATATTCGTAAATATTGTTTTATTACTATACTTCTTTTTCGATAGAAAGCTTCTTAACACGCCCTTCTCACTTCTTTTTTATTGTACTTTCAATAACTTTTCCTCAAATTACCAAAACGGAGTTCGGATTATTCAAACAACTCAAGAGGAAGGATATTAATATTCACTAGCTTCAGGTGTGGAGAACAATAAGAAAAGGAGAAGCAAATTTTAGCCTCTGATGAGTCTTCATTCTCAACAGGTGCCGAATTCGTCATCGATGGTGAAGCAACAGCAAAATAAAAGGCGGGATTAAATATGAAACTAAAAGATAAAGTAGCAATCGTAACAGGTGGCGTAAGTGACATAACGCGATCTGAATTGGATCATTTTTTTCTAATCAAATACAAAAAAATGTTATATGATAAATAAAATAGGTTATAAAAGGAGCTGGCTATTATGATCTTCCCACCTTTATTTGAACATGATGTACCTGAAGTTATTCTCCCTTAACGGAGAATCTTCATATCTCCGTTAAGGACAGGCATTGTCTAGAGATAACGGAGGGGAAAAAATGAAAAAAACCTTATTAGGTTCCTTATATTTATCACTTGCTGCTAGCATTTGGGGCGGCATGTATGTAGTAGTAAAAGTAGTTGTCGATACTATTCCACCATTAGAATTAGTATGGCTGCGTTATATGATTGCAATAATCGCTTTGTTCATCATTGGCACTATTACAAAGCAATCTTGGCGAATAGATAAACGGGATTGGCTGTTAATCTTTATGATTGGGCTAATCGGAAATACGATTTCTATCGTTGCTCAAGAAATAGGTACTATGCTGTCTACTGCTCAAATGGGAGCCATCATTACTGCAACAACACCGGCGTTTATGGTTGTTTTTGCGCGGATCATTTTAAAAGAAAAACTTACCTTACGAAAAGCTGTTTCTATTATTCTAGCGACATTTGGAGTCTATATGATAGTAGGTAATGCACATATCGATCCCTCACATCAATTAGGCGGGATTGCTCTACTAATCGCTGCCCTAACCTGGTCACTGATGTCCGTCCTTATTAAAAGGGTACCGGAGCAGTATTCACAAATCGTTGTCACTGGCTACGGAACACTTGTCGCTATCATTGTCTTAACACCTTTAGCCATTCCACGATTAATAAATTTAGACTTCCATGCTATGGCAGAACCATCAATCTGGGGTGGCCTACTCTACTTAGGCGTTATCTCTACTGCGTGTGGCTTCTTACTCTGGAATCGTGGATTACAGATGCTCAATGCTGCAAGTGGTGGCTTATTTTTCTTCTTCCAACCAATCGTCGGCACCTTCCTGGGATGGCTATTACTAGGCGAACAAATCGGCTTATCCTTTTGGGTTGGAACCATATTAATCTTTAGTGGCGTACTACTGGTTATTCGAAAATAAGCACACTAAAAGCTGAATGATACTCTCTCATTCAGCTTTTTATTAGAAGTTATTTAGCGCGAACCTAGGTTAATTAGAAATAAAAGATTCCGAATTCAGGTGCTCACAATATTCCCTTATCAATTTCCATTCATCTTTGTTCTTTCCTAAATCTCTGAACAAATAATTTTACTACATCTATAAATTTCCCATCCATTTCAAAAGTTACCCAAAACGTTGCAATGACTTCGTTTTTAGATGCAGGAGAAATATGTAAATCCTTAAAATGCCATTTCGGATCATGACCTACATAATGTATGCCTCTACCCAACCATTACAAGTCTCTTCGTATCCCCAATCTGAAATATCAGTTCCAGGTCCTACCCACCGCACCTCTATATCTGGTGAAATTAAAGCATTCATTTCATTTGCGTTACAACTATTCCATACTTTTTGAAAACGATTAAAAAAACTTTGAAAATCCTCGATTAAAGTTGTCGTAGAAGACATTTAATAACCCCCTCATAAAATATAGTTCACTAATTACATTAACAAAAAAAACTTAAAATTTTGAATATTGTTAAAAACGGCACCTTGTTCCTTTTTGTAAATCCATTAAATATAAATGGCTCATTACCCTAACGTGTGGTTGATATCCGTTCCTACTGAGCGCGTCCGTTGAGCCACTTTTTTGCAAAAATCCCACAATTCACTCATTTTTTATTAACGCCTTAGATGTGGTATATTATTACAAAATATATATTACTCAATATATCCAAAGTTATTAGTATATACCACTTTAAATAATCGAGGCATTGGAGGAAATATTTTTGAAAAACTTCTCTATTAGAAAGAAAATTTTAACACTCATTACGTCCGCTGTTATTTTTTTGCTAATTATTTCAGGTGGCGGTTTTTATTACATTAATGATATGGCACAAAAAACCAAATCTATGTATAGCGAATCCCTTTTACCAATCCAATATATCGGTCAAATTCGAACTGACACTCGTGCGATGGATGCTTTCCTTTTAGAGCTTATGATTACTTTGGATTCTAAACGCAATGCCGAGCTACAAGCTAACATCACAGAAAGAACTCAAAGTATTGAAGAATTAATCGGAAAATTCGAAGACTCTTATACTGGAAAAGAAGATGAAAAAAAACTATTAGAATCTATTAAATCTAATCTTGACGAATATATTAGTGCCATGACAGAGGTCAGAGATTTGGCTAGTAAGAACCGAAACGAGGAAGCCTATTCCCTATACACTACAGATATGGATAACTATCGTGAGCAAGTGGCAACTGATGCACGTAATCTTATGACTCTATGTTCTAAAGATGCTAATGAGCTGAATGAAGCAAATAAAAAAAGTTTATCCACTACTATACTTGTTACTGCCATTCTCACTATTATAGCCATTATTTCGTTTGTTACCTTGGCAATATGGATTGGACGTTTAATTGTGAATCCAGTTAAAGGGTTACAGGCTAATATGTTAAAGGCAGGCGAAGGTGATTTGACTGTGCAAGGTACCTATTCATCCAAAGATGAAATCGGTCAATTAACTCAATCATTTAATTCGATGATTAATAATATTCGCAATACGGTAACAAAAGTCACTGAAACTGCTAATCATGTAGCCGCAGCATCTGAAGAATTGAATGTTAATGCAGCAGAAACTACAAAAGCAACAGAGATGGTTGCAAATACGATGGAAACTATCGCTCATGGATCTGTAGAGCAACTAAATAATGTTTCTAATACATTCAATACCGTCAATGAGCTTTCAACAGGTGTTCAACAAGTAGCTGGAAACGCTCAAGCTGTAAGTGAGCTTTCAAGGGATTCATTATCCTTGGTGATAACTGGTATAAATGCAGCAAATCAAATGAATGAACAAATGATAGACATCACAGATCGAGTAAATGGTCTATCCGAAGTTGTTGACTTGTTAGGAAAGCGTTCTTATGAAATTGGTCAAATTATTGATTCTATTACAGCGATTGCTGAACAAACAAATCTACTTGCCCTGAACGCCGCAATCGAAGCCGCACGTGCTGGCGAGCATGGGAAGGGCTTTGCCGTAGTTGCAGATGAGGTTAGGAAATTAGCAGAACAGTCTGCTGTTTCTTCAAACCAAATTGAAGTATTGATTTCAGAGACACAGAAAGATACTCAAAAGGCTGTTGAATCAATGAAGTTGGTAACGACGGAAGTTACAGCAGGAATTAAAACAACAGAAAATACACGTACAACTTTCGCTTCAATTCAAGGTGCCATCCAAAGTGTTACGATGCAGGTAGAAGAAGTATCTGCAGCAGTCGAGCAAATGGCAGCAGGAACTGAAGAAATAGTTGGTAGTATGAATACGATCCATTCCGTAACTAAATCTACTACAGCCGGCACAGAGAGTATTTCTGCTACGTCCGAAGAACAAATGGCATCAATGGAGGAAATTTCATCATCTGCTTATGCACTCGCAAACTTAGCAGAAGAGTTAAGAGACTTAGCAGCTCAATTCCGAGTTTAATATGATTTGTCACTAATGATTAGGGGGTCACTTCATTTTGAAGTGACCCCCTTATGCCGCTTATTTAGTTAAGTAGCTCTTAAAAAGCTGGGACAAAACCTCATTTTTCTGCAGCAAAAGTGGAGCGGAGCGCAACGGCAGCGACAAAAATCTTTAATGAGCTACAGTTTTGAGATTTGTCGAGAACTTTTGATTGTTTATCGACCAACTTTATCGATTTATCACCCAACTTTTTTTAATTTATCAACCAACTCTTGAAAAATATCGACATCTACCTTCATGCAACACTCTCTGACAGCACTGATAATTTACGTCGCTTATGACATAAGCATATTTTTTTAAGCAAAATTTAAAAATTCAACACAAAAAAAACGCGAGAAATCAACGTTTTTAAATTGATTTCTCGCACTTTTTAAGGGTTTGTTCAGTTTTGTCCCAGCTACTTTTTCATTTTGCTTTTGTGAGCATCTAAAAAAGTGAGCAAGTTCCAATATGGCACTGCTCACTGCTTTTATTAGCTCTTCATACGAATCATTAAAAGTAGCCCCCGTTATGAAAAGAACCAACCTATTGTTCTTGGAATTGATAATTTACTATTTTTTTATTCGTATGTATTCGATATCGTGTCTCCTTGTATTGGCTCTTTACCATCTTTAAATAGAATACGAATTGACGTTCCATTTACAATATTCGGCGTATCCATTACCTGAAAATGAATATGAGGTTCTGAAGAATTACCAGAATTTCCACATTTCCCAATAAGTTGCCCTTCCGTTACGATTTCACCTGATTTTACTAAAATCGAGTTCTGTTTAAAATGTGCAATCATACTAAATTCATTATTTACATGTTCAATCACGACATAGTTTCCTGCTGGATTATGTTCATCCATCTCACCAGGCACATTATCTTTTATTCCATCTACAACTTTTACGACTTTACCATCTGCTGGCGCTATAATCTCTTCATCAAAAGCATAAAAATTTTCATTTCGAATTTGACTATTTTGATAAGATTGTCCATCTTGAACTTTTACTAAATCGTAAGCATATCGCTGACTTTCATATAAATAATGATAATTTACAAATTCATTCGTACCGCCCCAAAAAACAAACCACTTATCTCTAATTGGCATTATGTATTTATTTTTTGTATATTGTTGATCCGTTTTTGGAAAAACAGTAAAAGGCGTTAAATAAAAACTCTGTATTTGATTGAATTTATCAAAGGAAGCTACAACTGCTTTCTCACGTTTATCATCTACCCATACATAATATGTTAAATTTTGTAATACCGTCATTGTTTCTAATTGATAATTTTTAACACCATTATTAAAAGATGTGCCTAGCTCAATAAATTGTTCTAAAGTGACTATCTTCTGAAACTCTTTTGATGTAGCATCATAAACTTTTTCGTAACCTTCTTTTAACCAAATATCTATAACTTCTTCCGGACTACTGAATTTCTCCATAATAACAACTCCCATTAATGTATAATTAAAACATTTATTATATTTACGAAGTTTAATTACGAAAAGTTTCAGTAACGTACAGTGTTTTATTGTCTGGACTCCAACATGTAGAAGCTAATTTCTATGTTGTTGTTCATCTGATGTTCATATTGCTTTTTTATAATAAGTCTGAGCAATAGGTGTAGATATTCTTTTTTAAGGAAAAAGACATTTAAATAGTGCTATGAATCGGGTGATTGAAATGCTAATAATTGCTACTATATTTATTACAGCAGCACTAATTTTTTATTCCGTAGGAGTATGGGCAGAAAAGTTCCAAAAAACATTAAAGTTATGGCATGTGATTATTTTTTGGTTAGGCTTACTATGCGATACACTGGGAACTACCATGATGGAAAAAATGGCCTCACAAGGATCTCTATTTAGTTTCCATGGCATAACAGGTTTATTAGCAATCTTGTTAATGTTATTCCATGCAATTTGGGCTTCTATTGTATTGATAAAAAAAGACTCAAAAATGATGATAAAATTCCATACGTTAAGTATATTAGTATGGTTCATTTGGTTAATTCCTTATATATCTGGAATGATATATGGAATGACCAACAAATAAGGATGGATTTAAGCTGTAGCGTCTGCCAACGCTGCAGCTTTTTCTTTTCCCACAAAACTTCTTTCAATCACCTTGCCAATAATCTTCACTTGATGTTCTCGTAGTACTAGTATAGAACTGGGCTAAGCATTAATAAAAATCTCCAAAACCATTGCTATAACAAGATTCCCCAACCACATTATGCTATACTATTTCTATTATCGAAATATTTGAAAAGAGGGATACTAGATGACAAATTTACAGCAATTAGATGCGTATTTTACAGAACATCGCGAAGCACACTTAAATGAATTAAATGAATTTTTACGTATTCCAAGTATTAGTTCTTTATCAGAGCATAAAGGAGATATTCAAAATGCCGCTGAATGGCTTGCGAATGCTTTTAAAAATTTAAATCTTGAGAACATCTCTATTACGCAAACTGCTGGTCACCCTGTTGTTTATGCTGATTGGTTACATGCAGAGGGTAAACCTACTATTCTTTTTTACGGTCATTATGATGTACAACCTGTTGATCCATTAAATTTATGGGAAACCGAGCCATTTAATCCTACGATTCGTGACAATAAATTATTTGCTCGTGGGGCTAGTGACGATAAAGGACAAGTGTTTATGCACTTAAAAATGATTGAAGCATTATTTGCGACAACTGGTACTTTACCAGTGAACGTGAAATTCATCTATGAAGGTGAAGAAGAGATTGGTAGTCCTAACCTTCCTGCCTATGTTGAAGAACATAAAGAGAAACTAGCTGCTGACTTAATTTTGATTTCTGATACAGGTTTATATGGTCCTGGTAAGCCTGCTGTATGCTATGGATTACGTGGCTTAACAGGTATTCAAATTGATGTTCGTGGTTCAAAAGGTGACCTTCACTCTGGACTTTACGGTGGCGGTGTACAAAACGCTATTCATGCATTAGCCGACATTTTAGCATCCTTCCGCGATGAGCATGGCACAATTCAAGTTGAGGGCTTCTACGATAAAGTTTTACCATTATCTGAAGAGGAACGCGAAGCTTACCGTGCGCTTGGTTTTGATGAAGAATCCGTGAAGGAAGAAGTTGGCGTGAAGGAATTATTCGGTGAAGCTGGTTATTCCTATTTAGAACGTACTTGGGCTCGCCCAACATTAGAGGTCAATGGTGTGTTTGGCGGCTTCTCTGGCGAAGGCATTAAAACAGTGCTTCCTGCTGAGGCTGGCGCAAAAATCACATGCCGTCTTGTGCCAAATCAAGAGCCAGATGAAATTGTTGCACTTTTAAAAGCACACATTGAAAAACATAAGCCAACAGGCATTGAAGTGACAATCTCTGAATTCGATAAAGGGCGTCCATTCTTAACACCGTTTGATCATCCATTTATCCAAGCTGCTGGTCGCTCATACGAAAAAGTATATAATGTACCAACTGCTTACACACGCGGAGGAGGATCAATCCCTATCGTGGCTGCCTTTGATGAAATTTTAGAGTTACCAGTGGTGCTAATGGGCTTCGGCTTATCCAGCGAAAACTTCCATGCACCAAATGAACACTTCCATTTAGAAAACTTCGATAAAGGACTACGTGTTTTAAGTGATTATTTATTTGAAGTAGCTGAATTACAAAAGTAAAACAACAGAGGCTGGGACAAAAGTGTTTCAGCCAACAAAAATACCGAACTATCCAATGACACGCTCATGAAGTGTTTCGGAATAGTTCGGTTTTTCTATTTATCGTGTTTTGTTAATTTAGAGACTATTCGGCTTTATAAAGGAACCATTTAGTTATGTCCCAGCCTCTTGTTTTTGCTATTCTCCAAAAATCGTAACAATATCTGCTGATGTTTTACGTTCTTTCCCTTTTGGCACTTCATCAAAATAGCCAACTTGTAACATCGCAATCACGCGCTCACCCGGCTGAACCTTTAAGGCTTCACGGAATTTTGGGTTATCTAGGAACGCAGGTGTTTTCCAGCATGAACCGATTCCTTTATCCCAAGCTAGCAATTGAATGTTTTGAATAAAAATACTTGCCGCTGCGTAATCTTCTAATCGCTCTTTTTGGCGTGCATCCTCTGGAACGATCACAAAAGCATAGCCACCTGGTAATGTGAATTTCGTCATTTGCTTCGCTAAATCTTCACTTGAAAGCTCCTGCCATTTCGGTATCGCTAGATCACGCAATAAATTATGAAGAGCAGATAACTCCTTACCGCATGCAACGACTAAACGCCAAGGCTCACGATTCCCATGATTCGGTGCCCATACTGCATCGTCAATAATGGCCATTAAATCTTCACGATCCACCGGCTGGCCATTAAATTTTTTAATAGAACGACGTTGAATAATCGCATCCCTAACAGACAAATATTGTTCACTCATATACTCTTATCTCCTTCTATAACATTACAATAATTAAAATTTATCTTCATTCAGCAAATCTCTCTTGTACCGAAAGCAAAGCGACAGATACAGAAGACTCCCTCCTCTGAAGGTGGTGAGATAAATTCAGATACAGTTCCTTTTTCCAGGTGTCCAAACACCTACTGAAATAGAGGAACTCAGTCTAAGAACGCCACGTCCTGTGGCAACGACTGAGTGACCAAAATCATATTGGCCCAAATCCTCCGGCGGATGTCACGGATTTTCAAAGGAATGAATTGTGCGTGCACAATTCAAAATCCAGACGCAATTACGCCAAGGCTAAATTTATATCTTCTATCTTTCACATTATCACAAATTGATGAGCTTTAACACTGCTATCACCTTAAGCAAAACTATCCTCAATATGAATGAAATAATAAGTCATGCTTGGCGTATAGGCCGTTGAATCTTCATAAAAATATGGTCGATTAATACTATCTGAAGTATGTGCATTAACATATGGAATTCCATTTTGAATACTTGTCACAATTACGGAATGGTCAATTCTCCCATCCCCTTGGAAATCATAAAAAATGATATCTCCAAGTTCTAATTCTTCAGCAGTTTGTACACGCCTACCCTTCAATCCAATTGTAGAGCCTTCCAAATACCATCTAAGGGAATGTGCAACAGACCAGCTAAAACTCCAATTTCCATGTTGAACCCACCAACCCTTCCCTCTGTTTGGAGCACCTCGCATTGGTGCTCCTCCGGCAAGTAAACATTGAGATATATAGTTCGTACAATCAACAGTAAAATTCGGAAATGCTGGATTACGCCTGTTCCACCACAAGTTTGCATACTGTACAGCGGCTTGTCTGTTATACATTTTTGCCACACTTCCCCTCCTTATGTTAAACATATGTATAAAGAGTTATTTCTATTAGCTAGGTCCTTATTCATAAAAATGACGAAAGTGGTCTTAATTGGTACCATCTTTGCCAATTTTAAGATAGTTTTTGCTACAATAAGGGTAAGGATTATAGATTTTTATTTTTTGAATCAGAAGGGATGTTGAATGTGAAGCAGCATGCTGAGAAAGAAATTATACAACCTACTCTTTTATGCGATAAAAAAGGTAATTTAAATCCAGCTGCCATCGGATTTGCACGTAAACCTCTCATAAACAGCAATTTAAGTGGCCATATCATGCGCAAAAAGAAATGGAATTATTGGTGTGTCTACGGTGATGAGATCATCTTCTCTGCTACTATTAGCCATCTAGACTACGCAGCGGTCTGCTTCGTCTATTTCCTTGAATATGAAACACAGCGCTACTTTGAAAAAACAATTACAATTCCATTGGGCGGAAAGTTAAAAATGCCTACACAGGTTCTAGATTCAGTATCCTTCAAAAATAGTGAAATGATGATTGATATAACATATATGCAAAATGAAACGCATCTATCAGTTTCAATCCCTGACTTTGACGGAGATGCTTTACGTGCAAAGCTTGTCATTCAGCATCCACCTACAGATGAGTCATTAAATGTAGTCATTCCTTGGAACCGTAAAACATTCCAATTTACAGGTAAGCATCATATACTTCCTACTTCTGGAGTCGTAACAATTGGTACTCGCCATTTTACATTTTCGCCTGAGGAAAACTTCGCTGTACTAGAATACAGTCGTGGCGTTTGGCCTCGCACATCCACATGGAACTGGGGAATGGCCTCGCAGCGAGTTCGAGGTAGACGAATCGGACTCAATTTAGGTGGTAAATGGACAGACGGAACGGGAATGACCGAAAATGCTGTTTTCGTTGAAGGTAAAATGACAAAAATACATGAGGATGTACTGTTCAATTATAATCAAGAGGATTTAATGCAACGGTGGAAAATTAAGACAAAATTCACTAACCAAGTTTCATTAACATTCTCCCCAATCTTCGAGCGTGTATCCGTAACAAAAGCTGGTCTCATAAAATCTGAAGTACACCAAATGTTTGGCTATTACGACGGCTCCGTACTACTAGACAATGGCGAAACACTTATAATCAAACAAATGCTAGGCAGTATCGAAGAAAACCGCGTAAAATGGTAGCAACAGAAACTTTAATTACTATATTCTTTTCATACTAGGATTTAACGCACTGACATTCGCACATTCTCAGCGCGTTAAATCCGAAAAAGCCTATGCCTATCCGTTCCCTTAGTGGGGCTATCCGTTACTTTGACTATTCTTTCTATCGCTCTATCGGTCCTATCCACGACTTTGGCGATTCTATCCGCCGCTCCAAGTTCTATCCTGCCAATCCAGATACTATCTTTTCCGGGTCGTCTGTAAATATTGCCTGTACACCAAGCTGCTGTAATTGCTTCGCGTGCTCGACATCATTAACTGTATACACACGGACAGTTGCTCCTTCATTAAGAGCTTCTTGAATGGATCTCCGAAATGCTGTAGGTAGACTGACATGTATAGCATCTGCCGGAATTTGAGCTGTATAGTCGTTAAAACCGACTAAAATTTCCGCAAAAAGCGCCGCTTTTTCAATATATGGCGCCCTTTGTGAGACGATCTGAATAGATTCATGATTAAAGGAGGAAATTATCACTCTCTCTGTCATTTGATATGCAGCAACCTCTCTAATAACAAGTGCTTCTATCCCATCGTATGGAAATACATCGGTTTTGAGCTCAATATTAATACGATGATTTGTGCCTGCAAATAGCTCTAAAATGTCTCCTAGAGTTGGAATGCTTTCATCCTCAAATTTAGAAGAAAACCATGAACCATAATCATATGCACGAAGCTCTTGTAGCGTATAATCCTTTACGTAGCCAGAGCCGTTAGATGTGCGATTGATCGTTTCATCATGAATAACGACTAACTCCCTATCCGCTGTTAAATGAACATCTAGTTCAATCCCTGTAATCGGAAGCTTTGATGCAGCCACAAAAGCAGCCATAGTATTTTCAGGGTAATGTGCAGAAACGCCTCTATGTGCAAAAATATCCAAATTTGATAACCCCCTAGTTCGCTCACCATTAGTAAAAAAACTTGAACAAGTCAGTTGGTGGAACGAATTTCTACATTTAATTTAACTTAACTCCACAAATAAGCCTATTACAATTTCACTTGATGGTAAATATTATATATAGTAGTATGAGAATCTACTTAAAGTTGTAAGTACTTAGGAGGTGCTAAAAAATGACTGCACAACATCCAGATTTTCAGGCTGAAGTGGAATGGTTAACTTACACCAAAAATTACATGCAGCAAATTTTAAATGAATCTCAAAGAGGTTTGCAATCTGCTCAGGAGAATATTCGTAAGTCGATGGCAGATCTTGATTATTTAGATTCAAGTTTGGGCTATATTAATATTTTAGCAAATGCTCGTTTCTTTGAAATGGCTCGAAACCAAAAGGAAGGCTTAGAGGCTATTCAAAAAAAGCCTTACTTTGCCCGAATTCATTTTCAAAAGAAAGGAGATCCTGAAGAATTTCTTTATATCGGCAAGACTTCTTTGTTCCATCGAGAAACCCATGAACCTATTATAGTCGATTGGCGTTCACCGGTAGCAAACGTCTATTATGATGGTCGCCTTGGGGATATGGAATATGATGTTCGTGGAGAAATCCATAAGGGACACCTATTTGCCAAGCGACAATATAAAATCAAAGATGGTGAATTGCTTGATATACGGGATATTGATTTAACAACAAACGATGAATTACTGCAAGAAGCGTTAGCTGGAAAAGCAGATGTGCGCTTGACAGAAATCGTCTCCACCATCCAAAAGGAACAAAACGAAATTATACGAGCACATCTTCGTCAGCCTATTATCGTACAGGGTGCTGCTGGTAGCGGAAAAACTACCATTGCCCTACACCGAATATCTTACTTCCTCTACACAATGGGCGAGCATTTTAACCCTGAGCAGCTCATGATTTTAGCACCGAATAAGTTATTTATCGATTATATTGGTGATGTTTTACCAGAGCTTGGCGTCGATAAAATTTGTCAAACAACCTTTACCGATTACGTTCTAGCTGCAACTAAGCTAAAGCTGAAACTTCAAAACCCTAATGAGCAGTTAGAGTCTCTTGTTGCAGGTGAACCCCAACAGGCAGCTTCATGGATATCCGAAATGAAAGGCTCTCTTTATTACCGTGATGTAATAGAACGATACGTTCAAAAGATTGAGCAGGAAATTGCCAACCAATTTGAGGATGTTTTCATTGAAAAATATTGCATTATGCGTGCCTCCCATTTAAAGAAGCTATTTTTATATGAATTTTCTTATATGCCGATTGAAAAACGACTGGCACATATAAAAAAAGTGCTAGCAAGCCATGCCCGTCAAAAGAAACAAGCTATTTTAAATACGCTTCATAAAAAATATGATGAAGCACTTGGCAAAGCACTTGATGGATTTCGTGATGATGACAAACGTCGTCGTGTTGTCACTAAGTTTATTGATGAACGTGATGAACGCATTCCTGCCATTGAAAAAGAGGCAAAATCAACAGCAACGGTTTATATGCGACGCTTTGCTAAACATAACATCAAGACTCTCTATCGTACACTTCTAACAAATGCTGAACTTTTAGCAGAGCTTGCTCCAGAATGGCATTACATTGAGCAACAGCAATTTTTACAGGCTCATGCTAAAGAACAATGGGTGCTTGAAGATTTGGCTGCACTTTATTATTTACAAGCTCGTATAAAGGGCATTCCAGATGAATGGAAAATGCGAGTTGTTTTTATCGATGAAGTACAGGACTATAGTTTATTTCAGCTTGCTGCTTTAAAAACAGGGCTTGAAACAGATATGTTTACGATGGTCGGCGATTTAGCACAAGGAATTCACAGCTATCGTTCTCTTACTGCCTGGGAGCCTGTTCAAAGTCTTTTTCCGCGAGCAAGTTTTAGAACCCTTCAAAAAAGCTATCGAACAACAATTGAAATTATGGAGGTTGCTAACAAGGTTTTAGCACAAATGGATGAACAGCTTCCATTAGTAGAGCCAGTTGTTCGTCATGGCAATGTACCAACCTATATACAGGCTCAATCATTTGATGCCCAGCAAATTAAAAGAATTTTTGAAGCCATTCGAGCCAATGGGCATCATTCCATTGCTTTAATTTGTAAAACAACTGCAGAGGCAATTACAATGCAGCAAGCATTAAAAGACAATAAAATTGCTTCTCAACTCCTAACTGAAAATGAATCCATCAATCAGGAATTATTACTCGTTGTTCCGAGCCATTTAGCAAAGGGCCTTGAATTTGATGCTGTTATCGTAGCTGCCTTTGAAACACCTTTCTACGATACGAAGATTGATCGCAAGCTACTTTATGTGGCGCTCACTCGAGCAATGCATGAGCTTTATTTAATTGGTCCAACAAAAAATACATTTCTATTAGAGAATGAACAGGTGTAATAATAAAAAAGTCGCTTTTAAAGCGACTTTTTTTTTAGCATCGAACATTCAATGCTCATTTATCGATTCCGAGGCGGTAAACGGTAAAACCTCCCTCTGGATAAATACGCTTTCACAACTTTCCACCATGACCTTGGTGCTTCCCTTGGAGGAGACTTCTTTTTAGGTAGTGCCGGCATGCGCATGATAACGACTCCTTTCATAGGCTTACTAATACTATATGAAGATAGTTACAAATTTATGATAAAAAGAATAGCTTACCAATATAGATACGTTCATGCCCCATCTCCTACCGGCGACCCCCGAACAAAAATAAAAAAGAGCAGACACATTTGTCTACTCATTTTATGAGAAAGAAAAAATGGCATTCCCCCGCTAAGGAGAATCATATTTAATACATACCTTTGAATGACGCTTCTTTATGTTTATTTATTATTCTTTTGAAGAAAGGCTTTTACTTTTTCATAAGCAAATTGAGCACTCATACTATCTGGTACTGCATCAAAAACATGATCTGCTCCTGGTAGAAGATAAAGTTCATAGGGAACGTTATTTTCTTTTAGTTTTCTATTCAAAATTTCAGCTTGTTCTTCTGGAACAATTCGATCACTCGTTCCTAAAAGCGTAATAGTAGGAGGGGTATTTTCCTGAATGTAACTGATTGGAGAAAGTATTTTATAACGATCCGGGAATTGTGAAGGTGTACCCCCAATATATTGTTCCATAACACTCTGCACGTAGTCAGGGCTAGGGTCGTTCTTATAAAACTCTGTCATATCTACCGGTCCATATAGGTTAATCACAGAATTAACATGTACTGAAGGCACATTGGTTGAAGGAGGTAATTTTATATCTCCCATACTATAGGCAGCCAGCATTGCTAGATTTCCACCTGCTGAATCTCCCATTAAGTTTATTTTTTGGGGATCAATGTTGTAAGCATCCGCATGTTCTGCTATCCACCCTATTGCTGATTTTACATCAGCTACTTCATCTTTCCATCCTGCATGAGGAGGCATGCGATACTCTACATCAAACACAGTATATCCTAATTCACTTAACCATTGATTCCAATTAGGAGTATTCCCTCTATTCCCTGAAACCCATCCGCCCCCATGCACTTTTACAACAGCGGGATGAAGAGATTCTTTTGAATCTCCATGAGCTGGCCACACATCAAGCTTTAATTCCACGCCATCAGGAGTTGTTCCATATACGACGTCCTGTATGAATTTTGATGTTATTTCTGTTTTACCGAAAAAATGAGAACTAAGGGAGACGGAAACATTTTCATTTTTAGCATAATTCGACATTTTAATGATTGGCTCTACGGTTAGAAAACTTAATAGTAAAACTAAAGGAATCAAGATTGTCCAAGCTATTAAAGCTTTCCTCCAGACAGCTAACCCTAATAAGATTAATATCACAACAGTTATACTTAATAAAAACGTAGGCATTACCAATGCAATCGCTCCAAGGAGACTCATTATGTTCGGAAGGCCGACTGGATTCCAAATATAGTATGTCAGAATACTAATAAAGGAAAATGTCACTACTGCAAGAACCGTCAGTAACCATTGAATAAAACCTCTAGGGCGCCATGAGGTTAGTTGTTTTAGTTGTCCCATATCCATTTTTCATATCCCTCCATATTAAAGACCCATCGCCATAACGTATGGTTATTAGCCATATTAAATTACAATATAAAATTTAGGCTCTTCTAATTTTCATTGTGTAAGAGCTGAGTGGTTGTTGCTTTCTTTTTTGTCCTTTTAAGAAAAACGATACAACGAGGGAAACAATTATAAAGATTAACCCAAGCGTAAATGCCTCTTGGAAACCAGATGTTAAACCGTTTAACTTTTCAACTGGATCCATTGGATTTACCGAGTTTTCCATATATTTATTTGTACCTGTTGTCATTTTAGATATAAAAATAGCTGTTCCAATTGCGCCGGCTACTTGCGATAACGTATTAAAGATCGCTGTACCGTGTGGATAAAGCTCTGGTGTTAATACGCTGTGCATCAAAATAATTTGTGTTAATGTTGTTTCTCCGTTAATACCACTGAATAGCCACATCGCAAAGGCTACTAGCCCAATGCCTGGGATGATAATAATTTTTGGATTTAATTTATCAAATAATTTACCTGCAACCGGTCCCATGATGCCGCTAATAATACTTCCTGGTAGCATGATTAGCCCTGATTTAAAGGCTGTAACAAGTAAAACCATTTGTAAAAACATCGGTAATAATGTCATCGTTGAGAACAAGGACATCATGACGATGAATATTAACCCAACTGACAAAGTAAACATTGGAAATTTAAATGTACGCAGTTCTAGAATTGGATTGTCGATTTTTAACTGACGAACGTTAAAGATTAATAACGCTATTGCCCCTATCATTAAAGAGTAATAAACTTTAGCCTCTGACCATCCTAAATCACCTGAAGAACTAGAGCTATACACAATTCCACCCTGCCAACTTGCCGACATTATAAATAAACACTACCAAGATCAATTATACCTCGGCATAATTACGTCCAGAATCGGCTTTGCGCTTGCACTCCTTTTCAAAGAAAAGACTCCCCCACCCTTTTTTGTAGTTCGTTTATCTCCATCTGAAAATTCTCCGCATCCTTATCACCGGTTGATGGACTTTATGCTGAACACAAAAAAGTGAGAAGCGATGCATAAAGCACACTCCTCACTCTTCACTTATTGTTTTACATAATAGTCTATTTGCTGAGCCTTCATAAAGCCTGCCTTCTCATAAACAGAAAGCGCCTTTCTATTGTCAATTTCTACATCCAGCATGACGATTTTCGCTCCAATTTTGCTCGCATAATCTTTAGAGAATGAAAGCATCGCAGTACCTATCCCTTGCCCTTCATAAGTTGGGTGGACTGCCAATGCTGTTACCCATTGAATTTCGTTTTCCTGGGCAGTCGCCACTGTTCCAACAATTTCACCGTCTTTACGCGCTATCCACAGCTTTCTTCCGTTCGTTGACGTATTAAAAGCGATTAGTTCCTCAGACTCTTCAGGTAGGTCTCCAAACGCAGCACTATAGATGGCAATTAGCTCTGTCTGTTCACCTGCATAAGGAATGATTTCAATATCATTCTTTAACTCTACTGACTCTGCTCTTGTTTCTAAAGTGGCCTCTGAAAAGCTATATGTAAAGCCCTTCTTTTCAATAAACGTGTGTCCGAAAGGTGATCCATCTATCACTACCGCCAATTGACCTTCTGCCCCACGCTCTTTAAGTCCGGTCTGTAAAGCATCTATTAAAGCGGTTCCAATTCCCTTTTGACGGTACATAGGTGTTACAACTAAAGACCATTCATAAGTATGAAGGCCCATTAAATCTATTGCACTAGCTACACCAACTAATACATCTTGGTCATCTTCATAAGCAAGTACCATAAAGCCCTTCGATTCAAAGGAACTTGCCATGGGCAAACCCATAACAGTTTCATATACACGATAATCATGTGTGGTCGCTTCTTCACACAATAATTTTAATTCATTTAATGTTTCTCCATCTAACGGAAAAGACACTGTCATCACTGAAATATTCATCATTTACCCCGTTCTTATATCAGACTATTGCCTATTGTAGCAAGAAAGAAAATAAGCTGGCAACAAATTATACTAGATACTCCTAATTATTAACAATTTTACCTCAAATATAGTGAAATTTAAAGGTTTTATATGACTATTGGTAGTTATAATGACTGAAAATTACTAGAATCAGTAGGTAGAAAATTACCATACTATACGTTTACCAATTACATTTTTGAAATATTCAGATATTTCAATCCTTTATTTCCCCTCACCATAACTTTAGGATTTTTAGATGATATACGATGAGCACTAAAAAGCAAAAAGATGCTGGCCAACAAACGTAATATCATTTCTCTCCTATACTCATTCTCGGAATCTCAACTTGAAGTTGATTCTATTATTCCAATCTAACCGACGGACGAAATCAATATATATCATATGTCACTCACAACTTCCAATATTTAACCATAATTATACTACTTTTGTAAACGAATTACATCAGAATTATTTGTAAAGTCAAATAATTTAACTTCTTTAAGCAAGTGTTTTTTTTTGCGAAAGCTAAGCGGCAGCTACAAGTGTTTTATGTAACGTAAGTGAAACGAGTTATAAATATCTTTTGTATCAATTTAGTTTTTAGACGAAAGACAAAATAAAAATGTACACTACTAATAATCAATTATGCCTCAGCATAATTGGGTCCGGAATCGGCCGGAAGCTAACTTCTTTCAGCGGGTGTTTGGACACCCGCTGAAAGAAGTTAAATTTAGTAATGTACATTTACTTATCTTTAATATTATAGAGTTTACTGCTTTCCACCCTACTCATCAAGATGATGGGATGAAGATTGTAACATCTGCGCATAGATGCCACCGGATTCCATTAACTTTTGTTGGGGGCCTGCTTCGACTAACTCACCTTTGTGCATAACAAGCACAAGATCGGCATTGTGCACTGTATTTAAACGGTGAGCGATAACAAAGCTAGTGCGTCCCTGCATTAACATATTAAGAGCCTCTTGAATCGCAAGCTCCGTAACGGTATCAATACTACTTGTCGCCTCATCTAACAATAAAATTTTCGGGTCGGCAATCAATGCTCGTGCAATTGACAATAACTGCTTCTGACCTTGCGAAATTCCACTACCATCTGCGGCAAGTACTGTATCATAGCCATCCTTTAACGTTTTGATAAAGTCATGTGCATTTGCACGCTTCGCCGCTTCCACTATCTCTTCATCAGTAGCATCTAATCTACCATAACGAATATTTTCAAGTACAGATGCTTCAAACAAAAACGGATCCTGTAACACAAAAGCCATTTGTGAGCGCAATGCTTGTCGTTCTATTTGCTGAATGTTTACACCATCAAATAAAACCTCACCCTTTGATACTTCGTAAAATCTTGCAATAAGCTGCAAGATCGTTGTTTTGCCTGCTCCAGTGGCTCCAACAAGAGCTACTGTTTGTCCGGGTTCTACATTAAAATTTATGTCTTTCAAAGTGTAAGCTTCCGCTTCTAGCTCATATTTAAAATACACATGTTGAAAGCTCACCTGTCCTAATAGTTTGTGCTTCTGTGCTGAAGCCGCTTCCTCTTCAGGCTGTTCATCCAATAACGCAAATACTCGCTCAGCACCAGCAATCGCTGAGAGTACGGTATTAAATTGATTGGCCAAATCATTTAACGGTCGTGTAAATTGCCTTGCATATTCTGTAAAAATTACAATTACTCCGATTGACACATGCCCATAAAGAGCAAGAACACCGCCAATACCAGCCACAATTGTAAAGCTCATATTGTTTAAAAAGTTCATGACCTTTGGAATATATCCTGAGTATGTCTGTGCCCAAAAGCCAGTACTTTTTAATCGTAAACTTTTTTCGCGGAACTCCTCTTTCATTCGTTCCTCTTGTGAGAAAGCTTTCACAATTCTCTGGCCCGAAATCGTTTCTTCAATCATGCCATTCAGAGCTCCTATGGCTGCTTGCTGTTCCTTAAATAATGGTGCGGTTCTCCGTGTGACCCAACGCATTGCCCAAAACATAATTGGTATAATCGCCATCGTTATTACCGTTAATAAAGGGCTTAAACTTAGCATGATAATCACTGTTCCCGTAAGCGTTAATACACTAGAAAACACTTGGATAAAAGAGCTATTTAATGTTGAGCTAACTGCTTCAATGTCATTCGTCATTCTACTCATTAATTCTCCATGCTGACGACGATCGAAAAAGGCAATCGGAAGTCTTTGGAAATGGGTAAATACAGTCGTTCGTAATCTATAAATTGTATGTTGGGCAATACCAATCATCCAATAGTTTTGTAAAAATAATGATACTGCTAATAGAGCATAAATGCCGATTAACAACATAATTCCATTACCTAGCCCTGTAAGCTCTCCATGCATTACGTACATGTCAATCATTTTGCCGATCAAATACGGCCCAAAGAGAGTCAAAATGGAACTCGCCAAGACAAGTAATAGCACAATAATTAGTAGTACACGTTGTTCATCAACTATTTTCCATAAACGTAGTAATGTACTTTGCCAATGTGTCGCACGAGGTCCCTTCTTTTTCTTAACAGTTTGCTTCACATCATCTTTCGTCAAAATCGGCTCATAGCCAAAAGGTTTTTGGAAAAATCCCATTATTCCTCTACCTCCTGTTGGGAGATTGCGATTTTTTTATAAAGCACTGAGTTTTGTAAAAGCTCTTCATGCGTCCCGTATGCGACCACTTTTCCTGCATCAATGAGTAAGATGCGATCTGCACCTTTAGCTGTCCGAATTTTTTGAGTAACTACTAGCATTGTTGCTTGTTCTTCACTCAATGCCTCCCATAATGCCTGCTCCGTTTTAACATCAAGCGCACTTGTACTATCATCCAGCATTAATATACGCCCTTTTCTTAATAACGCTCTTGCAATCGATAATCTTTGTTTTTGACCACCTGAAAGATTAACGCCCTTCTGACCGACTCTTGTCTCGTAACCATTTGGGAAATCCTCCACAGAAGCATGGATTTGTGCTTTCATTGTAGCCTGTAGCACTGCATCCATTTCAGCTTCCGCATCGCCCCAACGAACATTTTCAGCAATGCTTCCTGTAAATAATAAGGACTGTTGTGGAACATAGCCGATGATTTCACGTAGTTCTTGTAAGTCCCATTGCTGTACATCTTTTCCCTCTACTACTATTTTGCCTTCTGTAACAGCGTAGAAGCGAGGAATTAGCTGTAACAACGTTGATTTCCCTGAACCTGTTGCCCCCATAATGGCAAGTTTTTCACCAGATTTCACTCGGAAGCTTACATCGGAGAGTACAGGCGATTCTCCCCCAAGATAAGTAAAGCTAACATGCTCAAAAGCTAATTCTCCAAAATTCAAGCCATTCGATGTTTTCTCTGAAGACGATGTAAGCTCAATCTCATTCTCAGTTGAAAGAACTTCTGACATACGCTCTGCTGAGGCTTTCGCACGCGCGAAAAAAATAATAATAAAGGCAAACATCGAAAACGAGCCTGTCATACGCATTGCATAATTGACAATGGCAACAACATCTCCTAGTGGTGTTATATTGGAAGCTATTTGTTTCGTCCCAAACCACAGCACTGCAAGTAGACTCATGTTCATGATGAATAACAATACAGGCATAATATACTCCATTGTGCGTAAAGCCTTTACAGTATCTATTTTTAAGTGTGAGGCAACTTCATCAAAACGAGAGGATTCATATGCACCTCGTAAATAAGCCTTCACTAATCGAATAGCCTGTAAATTTTCCTGCAGTACTCGATTCAACCGATCTACTCTTTTTTGCACAACTCCAAAATAAGACACACCTTTTGTCACCATAAAAATAAGAAAGATAAAAATAATCGGTGCACCTATAATTAAAAACAACGCTAGTTTTGCATTTACAATAAAAGCCATGACAATACTACCAACAACGGCAAGTGGTGCACGAAGCATTATACGCAAACTCATAAACAGCACCGTCTGAACTTGCGTCACATCATTCGTTAACCGTGTAATAAGGGAAGCCGTTGAAAATTTTTGATAAGTAGTTAGTGTAAAGGATTGTATTTTTTCAAACAATGCATTTCGTAAATCATAGGAAAAGCTCTGTGCTGTATGCGACGAAAAATATGAATTAACGACACCGGCTATAAAGGCTACGAAAGATAAGCCAAGTAAAACAATTCCCCATTGCCAAATCATCCCTTGATTTTGAGCTCGTACTCCATCATCTATGATTTTAGCCATGATAAGTGGCTGAGCAAGCTCCACAAACAATTCCAACAGCATTAAACAAAACGCAATAAATGCAGTCCATTTATAAGGCTTTACATAGGAAAAAATTTCTTTCACATTGTTCCCCCTTGTTCTTAATAAAGGAGTTCCACAAAATTCGAATATAGTGAATAACTCCTATATAGATAGTATTTTTATGCTTTTCCTCCACCTACAGAAAGCCATGTTACACAAGCAAGCATAACGAACACACCAACTAATTGCCAGAAACCTAACGATGTACCAAACACGATAACTGAAATAACCATTGCCGTTAGCGGTTCAATACTAGAAAGAATACTAGTCTCAATTGCTGTAATGTATTTCATGCTGCTTAAAAACAACACAAAAGCCACAGTTCCGAAGAATATTAAAGCAATCATAAAGCATGTAATCTTAAGATCTGTGAAGACTAACCACAGATTTGAATGCCAAATACGACTAATAGTTCCTAATGCAAATCCTCCTATAAGCATTCCCCAGCCGACAACAAGTAGTACACTCCATTCTTTCATCAAACGTGCAGGATACAACGTGTAGAAGGCAAACGTAAGACCAACAGCAACTCCCCATAATAAGGCTTTTTTACTAACTAACAAAGCGTCAAATGAAGCGTTCGTTAGTAGGAGGAACAGACCTACAAGTGTACCAATAATACCTATCACTTGATATTTGGGTGGCCATTTCTTTAAACTAAGAGAGACATAAGCAACAACAAATATCGGTGCTAGAAATTGTAATAAGGTAGCAAATACAGCATTACTTTCGTTGATTGCCGCCACGAAAGCAAACTGAACGCCCAACATTCCTGCTACCCCGAACACAAAGAGTTGTCTACTCCATAGTTTTTGTTGCCAAATTCTGAAAATATCCTTTCCAGTTAACAATAAGTATGTAAGTAATAAAATGCCTGCCACCGATAAACGAACTGTTAACATAAAGGAGACTGTCAATGGCGTATGGTTGAGTAACCACTCCATCAAAGGTCCAGTTGCTCCCCATAACATCGCACCAGAGACGATAAATACTATTCCTTTTATTCGGTTCATACAATTCTCTCTTCCTATATACATACTAAAAAATGTTATTTTTCTTCAAATTTTCCCTTACATCTCACTAAAAAAGTCCCAATTTTTTTCATTATCAAATTTTTACAATCATATTCATAATGACTATTTCCCGAGAATTAACTATAATAATAGTATATATAGATTACTCAAGGAGATCGAATAATCATGAGTCATATGCATAAATCATTTACGATTGATGAACATTATTTAAATTCACTTCCTTTTCCTGCAATTGTCATGAATCAAGATGGACAAGCTATAATTTTGGGAAAACTTGCTGAACAGCTGTTTGGTTTTTCAGCTACTACTATTAAAGAACATACCGCTTCATTCATTCATGAGAATTTACTACGTCAACTTTCATTGGAAACGTTCCAATCTATTTTACAAAATGATGACAGCACGTATATAAATCAAATTCAACTGAACACATATACAAATGAAGAAATTACAACAGCGCTACTAGCTAAACCATTTACTGAACAAGGAGAGCATCTCATTCTTATGATGTTTATGTTACCAGAATTAATGATTAATTCTGTCTCAAGTAGCAACACTCTCGTAGACTTAAAACAGGGTTTAGACTCCACATTTATGACCGTAACACTTGATTATGATGGGTTCATTTTAGAATGTAATGCTGAATTTCTAAAAACGAGTCAATGGACACCAAAACGCGTTATTGGTAAAACATTTTGGCAGCTATTCCCTGATAATACAGAAAGCGAAAAGATCACAAATACTATCTGGCGTAATTTAAACAATGGCCAAACTTGGCAAGGTGAAGTCGAAAAAGTTACAAAAACAGGTCAGTCTTATTGGGTGCTACTAACAGCTATTCCAACATTTAATCTTGAAACAAATGAGCAACAATTTTTTTTAATTGAAAAAGATATCACTAAATCAAAAACAATACAACATCAGCTTGAAAAAATCGCTTATATCGATACAGAAACAGGTCTCATGAATGCACATAGACTCGAAAAAGTGATTTCCAACATGATTGAGGATGAGAGAAGCTTCTCTTTTGTTTATTTAAGTATAGATAAATTTTATACATTGAAAGAGTTACACGACCAGCAAATCGATCAAGGCCTTATTGTAGAGTTTACAAATCGTATAAAAATGTACTTCCAAGATAGCACAATGGCACGTATTAACGAAAATGATTTTGTCGTGATTACACCATTAAGTGAATGGTTTATTCAAGGCTTCCTGTCTTACTTACAACAGCATCCAATTTATAACAGTAATGTTGCTGTCCCTATTTCTATTAGTGGCGGAATCACACGTTATCCCGAAGATCAAACTACATTCTCCCAACTAATGAAGGCATCCATTGCTACTATTACAACTGTCCGTGAAGCAGGTGGCGATAAAATCGTCTCACTATCAAAAGCATCACATAAGGCATTAAATCGTAAAGCTTTAATTGAAAAACGTTTACTTCAAGCTCTTGACCAAAAAAACCTAAAAGTCCTCTATCAGCCGCAAATTGATGTTTATTCAGGCAAAATTACAGCTGTAGAAGCACTAGTTCGTTGGGAAGATGAAGTAATAGGCGTAGTCTCACCTGATGAGCTCATTCCAATTGCTGAGGAAACTGGTCTTATTAATAATATTGGTTCCTTTATGCTAGAAAAAGCTTGTGAACAGGCTCTTATCTGGAAAAATGCTGGTCATAATTTAAAAGTATCCATTAACTCTTCTGTACGCGAATTCCGTGATAAAAACATGGCAAAGTCAATTCTTGAAATGTTAGCGAAGACTGGCTGCCCTGCAAGCCTTATTCAAATCGAAATAACAGAGAAATTCGCCCTAGAAGCAGAAGCTGCTACCTTTATTACACAGCAAATGCGTAAGCTTGAAAATGAAGGCATTGCCTTTATACTAGATGATTTCGGTACCGGGTATGGTTCATTTAGATACATGCAAATTTTACCAATCGATACATTAAAAATCGATAAAACATTTACAAGTTCTTTATTAAAATCTGAAAAAACCCAAAAGCTAATGAACGGTATGGTGCAACTCGGAAAATCTATGGATCTTAAAGTTGTAGCAGAAGGTGTCGAAACTGCTGAACAAGCAGACCTTTTGATTACTTATGGCTGCGACGCTATTCAAGGTTACTATATTAGTAAGCCAATTTCCGCCGAGGAAATTGAAGCACTACTCGTTAAATAGTCAATTTTAAAGAAGGAGGCTACGTTTAAGAACGTAACCTCCTTCTTGTTGTTGAAAAACTTTTATGTCATTGAAAGTATCATATTAATTAAGGTATGGCTCTACGCAAAGCGAGGAGGTTTGTCTGTGTGAAAGCGTATGGTTAGCTAGCTTCAGCAACAATAATGTTTATCTGTAGGAAAGCTTTTTCATATTATAAAGGGGGTTACACTTAAAAATGTAACCTCCTTCTTTATATTTATACGCCATGCTTACCCTACGTTTATTGTAGAGCCGAGCCTTATTTCTTGTAGACTTTTTTTAATGTCTCTTTACTAGAACGGACAGAGCGGAAAATAAGCTGTATAAGCACCTCTGCAAATACAAGTCCTATAACGATGGCACCTGTAATTAAAAATGCCTTTAATCCATACTGTAGCCCTTGTACATAATCATCTTCTACAATATTTCTCATTGCATTATAAGCCATGCCCCCCGGAACTAACGGGATAATACCGCCAACAATAAAAATAATCATCGGCATTTTGAAGCGTCGAGCATACAAATGAGCAACGATAGCAATTACGAAAGAGCTAAAGAATGAGGCATTTACAATATCCATGCCATGCTCTGTTAGGACGAAGTAAATCATCCAGCCTACTACCCCAACAAAACCACAATAAATTAGGGTTTTTCTAGGTACATTAAAAATAATTGCGATTCCTGCAGTCGCAAAAAAGCTAAGAACCAACTGTATGATATAGTCCATGTCCTCTGCCTCCTAAAACGATAGAGTGACGGCAATAGCTGCACCGATTGCAAAAGCTGTTAAAAAGGCCTCTACGCCCTTTGCCATCCCTGACATAAAATGACCTGCCATTAAATCCCGAACTGCATTCGTAATTAAAATACCCGGTACCAGTGGCATAACGGAACTAATTATTATTTTATCTAATTCCGTACCATGGCCATATTCCACTACAAAGACTGCAATATATCCTACTACTAATGAAGCCGTAAATTCCGAGAAAAATTTCACTTTTGTTAAATCATTTATCAATAAAAGCACTAGGAAGCCTATTCCCCCTGCTAAACATGCATAAAGGAAATCAGACCATCCTCCCTTAAACATTATAAGGAAACAACCACTCGCAAGAGCCGCTGATATGACTTGAATATATATTGGTAAAAAATAATTTGTTTTTTGTATCGACTTTAGCTCGTCATAAGCTTCTTCTAATGTTATCATGTGAGATGTGAGTCTCCGAGATACTGAATTTACCAAGGCTATTTTTTGTAAATCTGTTACCCTATTGGAAATCGATTTAATTCTCGTCGGCTGTGTCTTGCCCAACGAAAAAATGATCCCTGTAGGTGTGGCATAACATTGCGCATCTAGCATATTTTGAGAATGTGCCATGCGTAGCATTGTATCCTCCACACGGTATGTTTCTGCACCACTTTCAATCATAATTCGACCTGCAAGCAATAAGCAGTCCATCGTAAATTCATTATCCACTTCATGTAAAACCATTACAGTTATCTACCTCCCTCAATTATGCCTCGGCATAATTGCGTCTGGAATCGGCTTTGTGCTTGGGCCTGCGTGATGCAGGTCAGTTAGCCGTTATCGCATGGATGCGATGATTTTAGGCTAACATCCTATGTGAACTCCTTTCCGATTCCGTGACATCCGCCGGAGGCTTTAACTTCTTCAACGGGTGTTTGGCACCCGCCGAAGGAAGTTAAGGTTCCTTGCCAATAGTATCGAACTGCAAATAAAAACTCAACAAAAAATTTTAACTTTTAACAAAAGTACTTTGGCTTTCATAAGTTAAAAATGGTAAGCTAATGGATAATTTATTTATGAAGATTGGTTTCCCATAAATTGATAACAAAACTTCGTAGATTCGTATAACTTTTTCAATGACTAACACGTCAGATTGTATAGAAAAATAAATAAGGAAAGGAGCGTATCCATCAAAATGCCGGAACGCAGAAAAAGACGCGGCCCAATGATTGATTTCCTATTAATTGGCCTCATTATTACATTAACAACTATTATTTTAGTTATCATCCTATCAAAGGATGACTTTAAGTTTCAAAAAATTAGTGCCTCAAAAGAGACAAATTCAGATTCAATAACGAGTAATCTATCCACAGAAGGCTCTGCGTTTCCAGGTATACGTATTGTAACAGATGTTTCTAACGATAAGCGAACACCTTTTGCTATTCACTATCCAGAAACAGATAATAAAGCTTTTAACGATGCTGTACTACAGTACATAACGGATTCAAAAGAAAACTATCTGTCATCGATGAAAAAAAATAAAGATAAAGAGGCAATGGGCGAGCTTAATATTAGTCTAGAAACTTTCCCATATCAAAAGCATTACTATTCCTTTGTGCTAACAAAAACGCTGTATATAGGTGGAGCCAATCACGAGGTTTCAACAAAAACATTCTTCATTAATATTGAAACTGGTGATCTAATTTCCATTAAAACATTATTGAACAATGATGAAAACAGCTTATCGTCATTAGCTACTCATGTACGTAATGACTTACAACAAAACCTCAAGCTAAAGGATGAGCTTTTCAAGGATGAGTTAATAAAGTCCACTGAGCCAAAGTGGTCTAACTTCAATCGCTTTGCTATCGTTGATAATTCGTTACAATTCTACTTTGATGAGTATGAGATTGCTAGTGGAGCAGCTGGTCCGCCAATTGTGAAGCTTCCCCTTTCACTTATTAATCCGTTGTTAGCCTCTGATTTCCAAATTGCAATGGAAAAGCCGACGAAGCCAATCAATACAGGTGATCCAAATAAAAAACGTATTGCCTTAACTTTTGATGATGGCCCACATCCAAAGGTTACTGAACAGATTTTAGATACTCTCGATAAATACCATGCAAAAGCTACCTTCTTTATGCTTGGTAGCCGTGTACAATATTATCCTAATATCGCTAAAGATGTACTTGCACGAGGACATGAAATAGGTAATCATTCATGGAACCATCCTGTATTAACAAAACTGCCACTAGAGTCGGCAGTGAAACAATACACATCTACAGTTGCGGAGATAGAAAAGGCCATTAATCAAAAGCCAACTGTATTTAGACCACCATACGGAGCAACAAACGATGCTATTAACGCTCAAATTCCAATTCCTGTTGTTTTATGGACGATCGATACATTAGACTGGAAGTATCGCAATTCGCAACAGTTACTACCTCATGTTAAAAATAATTTACACAATAATGCCATTGTTTTAATGCATGATATTCATCAATCGACTGCCGATGGTCTTGATGCCGTACTTGCTTATTTACAAGGGCAAGGCTATGAATTCGTGACAGTTTCGGAAATCCTTCAATATCGTCAAAAATAACCAACCAAAGAAAAAGTCCAATAAACTCAAGATTGAGTTTATTGGACTTTTTTTACAGAAAACCTATTGTGTCAATGAACTTCTGCAAAACAAGGGGGTGATTTCCGTTCCAGGCTACTCGCTTTCCTGTGGGCGAGCGTCGAGCCGCTTCCTCCGCTAAAGGAACGAAGGCTAAGTGCGTCACGTCCTGTGACAATGCCTTCGTGACCAACATCGTGTTGGCCTCAGGGTCTCGCCTGTCTCGCTTTCCCACGGGAGTCGAGTAGCCTTCCACTCCAATCAGTAATAACGTAGTACTTTGATAAATTTAATTTAATGTTAAAAGTGAAAGATATGCTACTCACCATAATCGATCAGAATAGACTTATAACAGAGAAAGCGATTGTACATCTGTTGTTGCTGACACTCCGCTTTCGCACAAAAAACAATTGTTGCTTATGAAAGAAAATATATGTTCTAAGTGAAAAGGTTGATTGGAATAAGGCTGGACGATAAAACGTAAAAGTGTTCCGATAAAACTCAAAAGTTGGATAACATTTTGTAAAACGTATGTCATGTGGATATGTTGATTGGAGTGGAGGCTGGGCGACTCCTCGGGGATTAGCGATAGAGGAACGAAGACTAAAACCATCACATCCTGTGATAACGCCTTCGTGACCAACATCGGTGCTGCTGACGCTGCGTTAGCACTACGCTTTCGCGCAAAAAACATCTGTTGGCCCGAGACCCTGGAGCGAGCATCGCGAGTGAAGCGGCTCATCGGACGCCCCCAGGAAGCTCTGCTCTGCGCGAAAGCGAAGCGTCAGCGGCAAAGCGCCCAGTCGGAACGGAAATCAACCTCTCGTTTTGCAGAATCATTGAGATAATAGGTTTTTAACACAAAAAAGTCCAATAAACCTTGAGTTTATTGGACTTTCTGCTTATTTAATTGTTAAGGTATCAAGTGGTTTGAAGTCTTTTAGCTGATAACTCTTTACTTCATTGTTAGCTACTGTGTAAAGAGCGTCATCTATATAGACTACCCGCTGTACACGCTGCTCCCAACTTTCATACTGATCACTAGTGCTTTTATTAACAATATTTCCTTTTAGTACAATTCCTTTATCCGCAGTGATTTCATAGATTTGTGCGCCTTGACCTTTGTAGACGGTTTCATCACCCTTCCCTGCATCATAAAGAACAACTGGGAAACCAAAGTAATTGTATTCCTTATTGTGGAATAGCGCTTTAGGATTGTATTGAACATCAGAGTACGAGCCTTTTCCACCGATATTTACTGTTGATTGTTCCTTTGGATTTTTGAAATCTGAAACATCAAATAATGACATTTTCATATTAGTTGTAACCGTAAAATTACGCTTCGAATAGGCATCATAGCGTTGCTCGGTATCATAGCCAATGCCGATTAAATGTGTATCGTCAAGTGGATGCAAATAGTTACTAAAGCCTGGAATCTTTAGCTCCCCTAGCACAGTTGGCTTTTTCGGATTTGCCACATCAATAACAAACAGTGGATCCACTTGCTTGAATGTTACCACATATGCTTTTTCGCCCATGAAGCGTACAGAATACACTTTTTCACCAGGAGCTAAATCTTTTACAGCACCGAGCGCTTGTAAATTTTTATCTAAAATAAATAGGTGATTTCGTGATATTTTTTGTTCATCCCATGTATTTCCTTCAGTCGTAACGATGCGGAAATTACCTTCATATTCATCCATTGAGTATTGATTTAACACTGATCCTTTTACTTCCGTAGTACCTACAAAGTTCATGGCAGTTCCATCAACATTCCATTTAAAAACTTGTGTATCAGTTGTTCTTGGCATCCAGATCATATCCATGATGCGACCAGCAGCAGGCACTAGATTCACATCATAAATTGGTGTTGTTAAATAAAGTGCATTCTCCGACATATAAAGTCCACTAGTACCACCTAAGTATCCCTTAGTATTCGCAGATGTCTTAGCACCATTTTTTAAATCCACTGCAGTAATTAAGCTATATGTTCCATCCATTGTATTTGGTAAAATAGAAATTTTCTCTATAGGTAAGCTTTCGTACTCTTTCCCTTCTACACTATCAAATATTTTCGGTTTCAAATCCAGCGTTTTTTGCTCTCTAAGCATCCAGTAATTTGGATACATATTTCCGATTAAATATAATGTGCCATTTGCAATTCGAATATCTTGTAAATACCCCTCTTGCCCTACTTCACGTATTAGCTTCGGATTCTTTGGATTTGAAATATCATATAAAGTAGCTGTCGACATGCTTGTGCCTACTTTTTCTAAATATTCATCTCCAATCGCTATTAGCAAATTATCATATATTGCTAGCTTCGATATATATTGTGACCCCTTCAGCTTGATAGTTGTTGCTAACTTTAAATTTTTCGGATCTTTAGCATCTACTACAGTAATACCATGATCTTTTACTGCATAAATAAAGCCGCCTTTGACAACAACTATATCACCTTCCTCCACTCCTTCGACTTGATTATTTGTTGTAGAGGCGTTGTTTGTGCTCGCTTTATCTTCTCTGCTTGCCATTTCTACGGTTGTTTCATATTCCAATTCTTTTTGTGAGTGGTTGGCTAAAAGTGCTTCAAAATATTGTTGCAGCTCTTTTTCTGATTTTACCGCTTCTAGCTTATCAATGATTGTAAATGGTATTACTTGTGAGGCTGTTTTAGTTCCGCTTAATGCAAATGCTTCTTTATTCACATGTAATTTATAGCTACCAGGCGCTAAATCGCTAACGATAAGTGTTTTTTTATCGTCCCCCAATGTTATTGTTGCTTGCGCCTTTTTATTTTTGCTATTTGTTACGTATACACTGGCATCCGTTATTTCGCTTTCCTTTAATGCCTCTGTAAAGGACACTTGCCAGCTATGCGTTTTCATACCAGCACTTGCTGTCTGTGCCTCCGCTTTCGGGAGCGCCATCCACGAAAAAGTTCCTGGCAAAATAGCTAGTACGGCGATGAGTAAAATGGTTATCCATTTATTTTTCATCATTTTCCCTTCCTTTCATAAAGTTGTTTATTAATTAGACTACCAAAGAATAGGAAAGTTACATTTTTTAGAATTTTTTTAGAATCAATACTACCTTCAGACAAATACTAGTTCTGAGCATTGCAGTAGTATTCAAATTGCCCCAAAAAAGAAAAACGAGGGGGAATGCACCCCTCTCGTTTACTCTTCAAATGGCCATCTTGGTAGCATCTTCGTCAATGGCTTATCTTGACGTTTTCCTAATACATAGTCAGCCTGCATAATTGTATGAATTTCACGTGTACCTTCATAGATAACCGGTGCTTTTGAGTTACGTAAATAACGGGCGACTGGATATTCATCCGAATAACCATATGCTCCATGAATTTGTACAGCATCATCCGCAGCTTTATTGGCAAAATCACAAGCTTGCCACTTTGCTAATGATGTCTCTCTCGTATTGCGTACACCTTTGTTTTTTAACTCTCCAACACGATATACAAGCAAGCGACTCATTTGATAGCCCGCTTCCATTTTAGCAATCATTTGCCCTACTAGCTGATGCTCACCGATAGGCTTCCCAAAGGTTTCGCGTTCGTGACAGTATTTTACGCTTGCCTCGATACATGCTTGGATTAGGCCGACAGCTCCTGCTGCTACTGTAAAACGGCCATTATCTAACGCAGACATAGCAATTTTAAAACCTTCTCCTTCTTCTCCAAGGCGATTCTCTACAGGTATACGTAGATTTTCAAAAAAGAGTTCACCAGTATTACCAGCACGAATACCGTATTTACCTTTAATGGCCTTCGATGTAAAGCCCGGCATGGAACGCTCTACGATAAATGCACTAATGCCATGATGCTTCTTCGATTTATCAGTGTAGGCAAAAACGATAAAATGGTCTGCTATATCACATAATGAAATCCATGTTTTCTGCCCATTTAATACGTAAAAATCCCCATCCCTTAAAGCAGTGGTAGACATTGCGACTACATCTGACCCTGCTCCAGGCTCTGTTAAACCAAATGCCCCAATCCGAACTCCTTTCGCCTGCGGAACAAGATACTGCTGTTTTTGAGCCTCTGTCCCCCATTGCATTAAGGTCATGCTATTCAAGCCTGTATGAACTGAAACAGCTGTGCGAAACGCTGTATCTCCACGTTCCAGTTCTTCACAAACGATGGCCAGTGCATTGTAATCCATACCACTGCCACCGTATTGTTCTGGTATACAAACACCCATAAAACCAAGCTCAGCAAGTCTTAACCAAATCTTCGGATCGAAGCCACCCTTAGCATCCCACTTCGCAATATGTGGAATAATCTCATCATCCACAAATTTCCGTACTGTTTTACGTAACATTTCCTGCTCAGTGGTAAATTCGAAATTCATGACCAAGCACCTACCATTTCACAATCATTGCAGATATATGAGACGTCTCCTTAATGGCAACACCACGTTTAGCCATCTCTTCAATATAAGTGTCGCCCGGTACAATTGATTCAGGTGCAAATACACCGCGCTCTGTAATTTTATTTTCTCCAATCATTTGGGCAACGACAGAAATTGTATTTGCTGTTGCACGAGCCATAGCCGTTTCATTAATCGTCATATCTTTACGCACAACCATTTCGAACTCATAAGTCACTTGTTGCTGCGCTTTTTCACCAGCTACAATAACACGCAGCAGTACAGCATCTGGTTTTGTACCAAGTTCAAGTTTCTTTTTAAGTGCCTCACGTACAACTGGACGTACAGAAACCTCCTGATTTTCTACCTCTACCTTATTACCTGCATCAAGGAATCCTAAATCTGCTAATAGCTTAAATTTCTCTGCATGTCCCTTATAACGAATTGTTTTATATTCTAATGTTTGGACATTTGGGAATGTCTTATACAATGTCGATATACCACCAGATGTATAAAATGCCTCAAGTACACCAAAATCTTTAAAATAAATAGGTTCAACACCTGATAACGATGGAACTTCTTGAAGTTTACCTTTTTGAATCATTTTTGATGGCTCTGTATAGTGATCGAAGACACCATCTAGAGAAAATACTCGTGTATAGTTAAGAGGTGGCTTCGGCTCTGTTGGAATACCGCCTACAAATAGTTTAATAGATTCTACCACATCTAATTTCGAAGCACCGTAGCCCGCTAAAATGTTGACCATACCTGGAGCAACACCCAAGTCAGGAATAATTGTTACACCTTTTGCTTTTGCCTCTTCATCGAGATCTAATATTTTTTCTGTTACACCGCCAATATGACCACCTAAATCCACAGAATGAACACCAGCCGCAATTGCCGCTCTTGCTACACGCTCATTAAAGGAATAGAATAATGCATTAACGACTACATTGCCTTTTGAGATTACCTCCATCAACGAGTCATCACGCTCAGCATGAAGCTCTACAACCTCGATCTTATCTGTATTTAACGAATCCACAAATTTTTGCGCTATATTCACGTCTATATCACCTAAAAACACACGCTCCACTTTGCTATTTTTTATTAAATCACGAGCTACCTCTTTCCCCATTAAACCTGCACCTAATACAACAACTTTCATCAAGAACATCCCCTTTCATTGATCTGTTATTCTGTATCAATTTGTGCTCTTTGTAATTTACCGCTATAGTCCACGTAAATACTTTTCCATTCTGTATAGACATCCAAGGCAGCTACACCCGAGTCGCGGTGACCATTCCCCGTACCCTTTGTGCCCCCAAATGGTAAATGGATTTCAGCACCTGTTGTGCCAGCATTCACATAAACAATACCTGTGTCTAAATCTCGTTGTGCGCGGAAAATCGTATTAACATCTTGCGAGAAAATTGAACTGGATAAGCCAAATTTTACGCCATTGTTTACTTCTATTGCTTCATCCAAACTTGCTACTTCAATAAGAGAAACGACCGGGCCAAAGATTTCTTCCTGTGCAATAATCATGTCAGGCTTCACATTGGTAAATAGTGTAGGCTCATAATAAAACCCTTTGTCATAAGGTGGCTCAGATAAGATTCTACCTCCAGCTAACAACGTCGCCCCTTCCTGTTTACCGATTTGCACATAGTGATTAATCTTTTCCATTGCGGCTTTGTTAATGACAGGGCCGATTTTCACACCTTCATCTAGGCCATTTCCAATTGTTAGCTTTTGCATTTTGTCTAATAGACGTTTTTCTAGTTCCTCTCTTACATCTTTATGCACGATAACACGACTACATGCTGTACACCTTTGACCAGCAGTTCCAAACGCACTCCATAAGATGCCTTCAGTGGCTAGCTCTAAATCGGCGTCATCCATAACTATGACTGCATTTTTCCCACCCATCTCTAATGAAACCTTCTTCAGGTTTTTACCACCTAGCTCCGCTACCTTACTCCCTGTTGTTGTAGAGCCGGTAAATGAAATGACCTTAACGTCTGGATGTTCAATCAATGCCGTACCAACTATTGGTCCTGTACCAAAAACAATATTTGCTACTCCACCTGGTAAGCCAACCTCTTCAAAAATCTTGCCCATTTCATACGCCATCATTGGTGTCTCATTAGATGGCTTCCAAATGAACGTATTGCCAGCAACAATTGCAGGAAATGACTTCCAAGTAGCAATAGCTACAGGGAAATTCCACGGAGTTATTAAACCTACAACGCCAATAGGTGCCCGTACGCTCATGGCAAATTTATTGGCTAGCTCAGACGGTGTTGTCTCCCCAAATAACCGTCGTCCTTCACCAGCCATATAATAGGCCATATCTATCCCTTCCTGTACTTCACCTCTAGCTTCTTCAATAACCTTTCCCATCTCTTTTGTTAAAACGGTCGCTAAATGCTCCTTCTTCTCTTTCATTTTTTGACCGATGGCATATAAATAGTCAGCACGTTTAGGCGCGGGTACTAATGCCCAGTTTTTTTGTGCCTGTTTCGCAACCGTTACCGCTTCATCTACCTCACCTGCAGTAGAACGCGGTATTGTAGCTAGCTGCTCCCCGTTAGCAGGGTTGGTCACTACTATACTTTGTAAATGCGAATGTGTTACCCATTCACCGCCGATATAGTTTTTGATTTCCACTACAAACACCCCCTGAACTATCTATGGTGCCTCTGCCTCATTGTTACCAGTTGCATTACTTGCAGACAGATATTATCTATTACTATATTTAAACGGAAATTAAATATGTCAAAATTCCGAATTTTCAATATATAGAAGTCTACAAAGTTTGGTTCAACAACACCGGTAACAATCACCAGAGACTTTATTTTCTTTTAGCTAAGCATTGATGTTAATTACTCACAAATTTTCAGCTAAACGAAAATAAAAAAAATACTCATTCTAGTTTTTTATATTCGACATTTACTAGCTTATTCCCTTTTTTCCTAAAATATTTAATTATGCAATGAAACTAAAACAACTTATAATCGTATACAATAACAAATATCTTTTTTGGAGGAATCCCCTTATGAATAATCACGAAATTGACTACAAATTATATGGCGATGATATGCAATACGTGCAAGTTGAGCTTGACCCTCAAGAAACAGTAGTAGCTGAAGCTGGAGCTTTAATGATGATGGATGATTCTATCCATATGGAAACTGTCTTTGGCGATGGTTCAAGAGGAAGCCAAGAAAGTGGTATTATGGGTAAATTATTTGGAGCTGGAAAACGTCTAATTACGGGCGAAAGCTTATTCATGACGACATTTACGAACGTTGGTTCAGGTAAACGTCATGTGTATTTTGCTTCTCCATACCCTGGTAAGATTATTCCAATGGATTTAAGTCAATTAAACGGGAAAATCATTTGTCAGAAAGATGCATTTTTAGCTGCTGCGAAAGGTGTTTCAATCGGTGTTGAATTCCAGAAAAAAATCGGTGTTGGCTTCTTCGGTGGTGAAGGCTTCATTATGCAAAAGCTTGAAGGAGACGGCATGGCTTTTGTACACGCAAGTGGAGCTATTCACGAAAGGACTCTACAACCTGGCGAAGTATTACGTGTTGATACAGGCTGTTTAGTAGCTATGACATCTGATGTGGATTACAATATCGAAATGGTTGGAGGCGTAAAAACGGCATTGTTCGGTGGTGAAGGTATCTTCTTTGCTACTTTAAAGGGTCCAGGTAAAGTATGGATTCAATCATTACCATTTAGCCGATTAGCAAGCCGCGTCTTCGCTGCAGCACCAATTTCACAAGGCGGTGGCGGTCAAGCAAGAGGCGAAGGTGGCATCGGCGGTTTGTTTGATATGTTTAATAAATAATGAACGCTATGTATTAAAGGAGCACATCTAATTATGATGTGCTCCTTTAATGTTATTGTGTTAATGAAATTAAGGTGATTAACCATAGCCTTCGCTGCATAAATTTTAAAAAAGTTCTACGCGATCGCTGATTGGAGTCCTTCAATGTGAAAAGGCCCCTACATCTGTTACCTTCTGTGTTATTAATCTATTCGATTCGATGGAACTTTGCCCTGCCCAAAAGAAGTTAGTGCTTTAACGTTCAGCATCAGCATAGCAGTTCTAGTTTGAAGCGAGGCACTACCGATATGCGGAAGTGCTAAAACATTAGGAAGCGTCAACAATGGATGATCCAATGCAATAGGCTCTTGTTCAAATACATCTAGCCCTGCTGCCCACAGCTTACCATTTTTTAAAGTATCATAAAGAGCATTCTCATCAATAATGCCACCACGTGATGCATTAATTAATACCGCGTCATCCTTCATCAAAGCAAGTTCCTCTGCTCCTATAAGTCCTACCGTATCATTGTTATAAGGTGTCATAATAACAACAAAATCTGATTGTTTTAAAAGATCCTCCAATGGTACATATTGAAAGCCATACATTTCTTCTGCCTCATGGCGACGTCTACGATTGTTGTATAAAATTTTCATATCAAAACCTTTTGCTCGTCTTGCTACAGCCTGGCCAATACGTCCCATACCAATAATTCCTATAGTGGAACCTGAAACATCTTTACCTACTAATTGCATTGGATACCAGCTTTTCCATTTACCTTCACGCAAATACCGTTCGCCTTCTGGAATTCTACGAGCCGTCGCAAGCAATAATCCCATTACAAAATCAGCAGTCGTATTTGTTAAAACTCCTGGAGTATTTGTCGCCATTATTCCGCGGTTACGCAAAGCTTTAATATCAATATTATTAAATCCAACTGCTAAATTTGTCACAAGTTTTAAATTGGGTGCGTGTAATAATAACTCTTCATCAACTTGATCAGCAAGCGTTACCCACAGTGCTTCACAATCTGCGACAGCTGCCAATAATTTTTCCCGCGGTATAACAATTTCCTCCTCCTCCCATTGTTCGATATCATAATACTCTTTTAACGGCTCAACTATATGCGCTGGGAACTTTCGTGTAATAAATAATTTCTTTTTCATATTCCGAACACCCCTCAATTTAATTCGCCTATAGCGTAACACTTAGAACGTTCATTTTCTAGGAATTTCTTATCTTTACGTGTGTGATAGCTATTCCTTTCTATCACTCTATAAACTTCATCCGTCTATTTGTTGTTTTATCCTTCAAATAAACGATTTTGTCCTAATATTTATAAAAAAAACAAGGCCCATCAGTTGAAAATGCATGTTATTTAAACAATTTGTTCATTAGATTAAGTTGATTGGAGTGGAGACTGGGCGACTCCTTGGGGATTAGCGAATAGAGGAACGAAGGCTAAAACCATCACATCCTGTGATAACGCCTTCGTGACCAACTTCGTGTTGGCCCAAGCGGCTCATCGGACGCCCCCAGGAAGCTCTGCTCTGCGCGAAAGCGAAGCGGCAGCGATAAAAGCGCCCAGTCGGAACGGAAATCAACCACACGTTACGTGATAAGCAAAAAACTATGCATAGGCTTTATGCATAGTCGTTAGAAGTCTCTGATTGTTGTATCTAATCGATTGGCAGCTTGTTTTAATTCCTCAGAAGATTCTCCAATCGATTCTATAATTTCTGCAAGTTCGGTTATTTTTAATCCGACATTTTGGAAGTTTGTGATAGAACCGTTTACTGAGCCAGATATGGCACCGAATGCTTTTAAAGATTCCGCGTTTTGCTCAATGCTATTATTCACCATTTCTTGGATCTCATGAATTGCTTGAACAACTTGGTTTGTAATTCCATTAGACATAGTTATGAGATCCGCAATTTGTTCAACCGAACTTTTCGTCTGGTCTGCAAGCTTACGAACTTCACTTGCCACGACAGCAAAGCCTTTTCCATGCTCTCCTGCACGTGCAGCCTCAATAGCTGAATTTAAAGCAAGTAAATTTGTTTGACCCGAAATACTTTTCACTATTTCAATAACAGCATTAATTTTTGAAGAAGAGTGATCTAATTGCTCCACCATACCCGACATTTCAACTGTCTTATGATGAATTTTCCCAGTCTGTTCATTAATTGACACTATTTTAGAATAGCCTTCAGAAGATACCTTCTGCATTGTTTTCGCCTCATCGATACTTTCCTTTAAGTATTCGTTAACTTCCTTGGCGTTATAAACTAGTTCGGTCACTGTTTCATTTGTGCTATGAGATTGAGTCTCTAACTGATTAGATATCCCACCTATAATTTCTTTAACATGCGTTCGAACACTATCCTGTTGCTTTTCAATTAATGTATTAGCGTAATTATCATATTCCTCTAAGACAATTTGTTGTTCAAAATTACACATTTTACTAATGGCATCACAAAACTTTTCTTCTTCGTCTCTCGTTAATTGAAGCTTATAAACAATCTTTCTTAAAAATTTTTCAAGGTTTTGAAAAGCTGCTAAATACCACTTAGGATACAAGTTAATTTTAACATGCATTTTCGCCACTCGCCTTCTCTTCTCCAAAAATGCATCGTCTATACGTCCTTCGAACATTTCTATAATATGATGGCGTAATGTTTGGCGCAAACGGTCACTGGAGCTATACTTTTCAATAACTTCACGTAAGGCTGGCACACTTTCAATCGCATGATAGAATGCTGCTACTACCTCTATGACATTTCGTTCAATGTACGGTTTTAAACTTCTAATTAACTGCAAATCTTCTCTAGTTAAATTTACTAGATTTAACTGTAGTAAACGTTCCTGATCTTGAATAATAATCCCTATACTTGATTCATTACAAATTTCAATTGTATTTTTCTTAGGCCTATTTCCAATTTGAAACAATTTATCCACCTCACTATACCTATGTCTATTCCGTTATTATCTGAAAACAAAAAACTGTATGAATCAATTATAAGTTCTAAACAATCAAAATGACAGTATATAGGAAAAAAATATCTATTTTGCAACAAGTATTTATGTATTCTACTTGAGAATGATACTTATTAACCATTAGGTTTATTTTAAAACAATATGAAAACACTAAAACATCAAACTAAAAAGCCACTCATTCTAAAAAGAAGAGTGACTTTATTAATTACATAAAGATAATAACGGCTAGTACAGCAGCTAGTACTAAACGATAAATAGCAAATGGCATTAATTTCACTTTTGAAATAAGTGCTAAGAAGAATTTAATTGATAGTAATGCAAAGATAAATGAACTAAGGAAGCCCACTGCGTAGAATCCAAAATAATCCATAGATAACGTATCCCAATTTTTCAGTACAGATACTAGACTAGCACCTGCCATAATTGGTACTGCCATAATGAAAGTAAAATCTGCCGCCACACGGTGACTCATACCAAATAGTACACCACCAGATATTGTTGCACCCGAACGGGAGAACCCTGGCCAAAGTGATAAACATTGTACTAACCCTACTTTAAATGCTAAACCATAAGAAATTTTATCTAGCGAATCCACTTTTGGTTTTTTCGGTGCTAATTTATCTGCAGCAATCATTAAAATTGCTCCAGCTACTAATGCATAAATAACATGCTCCACTTTAAATAGATGATCATCGATAAAATCTTTAGCCGCAAAGCCTATTATAGTTGCTGGCAACATACCTACAATAACATGTAATAAGTTGAAGTGACCTTTCACCGATGTCGTTTGGCCATCAATTTTATAGAGTCCAACTAAATTTAACATTCGTTTCCACATAACAACGACTACGGCTAATATAGAACCTAGTTGAACAACAATTTTAAATGTATTGGCGGGATACATCCCTAAAAACTCCTCTGTCTTTAGCCACATATCGTCCACAATAATCATATGGCCTGTCGATGACACTGGTGCAAACTCTGTCAACCCTTCGACCATGCCTAAAATTAACGCCTTTAATAACTCTATAATATCCACATCTTCACCTTACCTTTTATTAATTAAATACCAAAATATAATAAAATACACTTTTTCATATACTATGACTGTAGTATTTAGTTATGAGTAGACTTCTTACTCCAAACGCCATCCTTACCAACTAACGAAAGTTTATATCCACAACCCATAATTCAGAACGGCTGCCTATTCGCATGGGAGGACCCCAAAAGCCAAAACCTGATGAAACAAGTGTATGCATTTTCTCCTTCATCTTATAACCATAATCCAGCTCAAATACACGAGCTGTAATATACTGATTGGGCCATAATTGACCTTTATGTGTATGACCCGACATATGAAAGTCTACGCCCATTTTTGCAGGCGTATTTAAATCATTTGGAGTATGATTCATGACAAACCAAGGCAAGTCATCTGTTGTCTTCAATGTATCTAGTTGTTTTCTATACCTGTTTGTAATATCCTCTTGACCCGTTAATACTAACACATTATCGATTTTAATAGTTTCATCACACAAAACTTTTACATTAGCGTTTTCCATTTCTTTAATAAATTCAGGGATTTTCTTGCCATAATACTCGTGATTGCCCAGTACACCATACACTCCATATGTAGATGTTATTTGCTTCATCACATCTGCCATTCCATCTTCAACAAACCATTTAGGGTCATCGTCCACAATATCTCCAACTAAAAAGACGATATCCGGTTTTGCCTCATTCGATAGAGTAACAAAGCGCTGTAAATGTCTTTTGTGTGAAAGCACACCTAAATGAAAATCTGATGCTACTACAACTCTCATCGACTCTAACTCACTACTCTTTTTATCCATCATTATTTCTAAATGACGGACAACAGGTGAGTATGCTAAATAGGTGCCCACAATACTTAGTACAAACAACGTAGCAATTGCAATACCGCCAATTATTTGTACGTTTTTAAAAGGACTTAGCCAAATAAACAAGTTTGCTAGCAAACAAAGCAATAATCCGTATTCAAAAATAAACATCCAGTAATTATGGATAATCGAAAACACTCGCAAGGACTCATGCAATCTACTAATAATAATACTAAACGCAATGATACACAGCACTAACCAATATAAAATTGGATAACGGAACCATCCCATTGCCATAAGCCACTGTCTCAATCCCCATCCTAAGTAAAAAGTTAATGCACAATATATACTTAATACAAGAATTCCACCAATTACTTTAGGCATATTTTAGTCCCCTACTTTCAATATAGTCTTAGTTGATTATAGCATTATACTTAATATTCACATTTGTTTTAAGTACTTTATCAAGTGTACATATTTCTTGTCATTCATTCGTATGATTTACATGACAATTTAATTTGGAAGGTTACAATATAGTAATCTAAGGCAATTACACGCAATCGAATACAACGTCAGGAACCACTCGATTAGAACGAAAATCAACCAATATGGGGATGGTTCTTACTTTTACATAACTCAACTAATTAAGATTACGAAAAAAACTATGAATAATACACTTTAATTTTTCTGAATATTTAAGTAACATTATAATTGCAAGAGAAAATTTACGCATGTATGAGGGAAAAAAGGGGTGTTGTTCATATGGCAAAATATAAATTCGAATCAACAGAGCATGAATTATTTCGTAAAACGTTACGCAAGTTTTTAGCAGAAGAAGCCGAGCCGAACTATGCACAATGGGAGAAAGATCATCTTATTCCACTTGAATTTTGGCGTAAGCTTGGCGAAATGGGCTATCTATGCCCTCAAGTAGAAGAGCAATACGGCGGTCTCGGACTCGATTTTAGTTTTGGCGTTATTATTCAAGAAGAGCTAGAGCGTGTAGGTTCGAGCCTTATTGGCGTTGGTCTGCATAACGATATTGTCGTGCCCTATATTGAGGCATACGGCTCAAATGAGCAAAAATCACGCTGGCTACCAAAATGTGTTACAGGCGAAAATATTACAGCAATTGCTATGACAGAGCCAGGCACAGGTTCAGATTTGGCAAACATCCAAACTACTGCTATTCGTGATGGCGATCACTATATCGTCAACGGACAAAAAACATTTATTACAAATGGTATTCATACAAATTTAGCAGTCGTCGCTGTAAAAACAAATCCTCAGGCAGAAAAAAAACATCGTGGCATTAGCCTCCTTGTCATTGAGGACGGGACACCAGGCTTCACGAAAGGTCGCAAGCTCGAAAAAGTAGGAATGCATGCGCAGGACACAGCCGAGCTATATTTTGAGGATTGTCGCGTACCTGTAGAAAATCTTCTTGGTGAAGAAGGAAAAGGCTTTATCTATATGATGGAAAAGCTGCAGCAAGAACGCTTAGCAGTAGCCATCGCCGCACAAGCCGCTGCTGAGGACATGCTATCTTTAACAATTGATTATGTAAAATCACGTGAAGCCTTTGGAAAGTCAATTAGTGACTTCCAAAACACGCAATTTAAAATAGCTGAAATGGCGACAAAAATTGAGCTTGGCAAATCTTTTTTAGAATCTTTAATAGAGGAACATATCGCAAGAAATGATGTTGTGACAAAAGTGTCAATGGCAAAATACTGGATAACGGAAAATGCACGTGAACTTGCTGTCCAATGTATGCAGTTACATGGTGGCTACGGTTATATGGAAGAATATAAGATCGCTAGAAGATATCGAGACATTCCTGTCATGTCCATTTATGCAGGTACCAACGAAGTCATGAAAGTGATTATTGCCAAGAATTTAGGGTTATAACTAACAAAATATGGTACTTCGGCACAACGAGTGGATTGAAGGGCTGGAACGACGGATTGAAGAGCCCAAGCGACGGAATGAAAAGCCGGAACGACGGATTGAAGAACCGAAGTGACGGATAGAACCGTCAATGTCGTGGATAGATCAGGATGGTCCCGCCTATGCGACGGAATAAACGGCCGGAACGACGGATAGAAGAACTCATGCGACGGAATGAAGAGCCGAAGTGATGGATAGAACAGCCAAAATCGTGGATAGAACAGGATGGTCCCGCCTATGCGACGGAATAAAGGGCCAAAATGACGGATTGAAATTCACAACATTCAAAAGGAATTCCTCACATATTTTATTTTTCAACATAATGAAAACAGCGGCAAAAACATTTTGCCGCTGTTCTTTGTTTATGCTGTTGGAATTCGAACGATTACCTTAAATAAATCTCCATCTACTTCTATACTCATACGAGCACCATGTAAATCTACAATGGATTGTGCAATGGCTAAGCCTAGCCCTGAGCCCTCTGTATGGCGTGAAGCATCCGCTCGCTTAAAGCGTTCAAATAACTCTTCGGCATTTTCGCTAATTTCATATTTTGCAACATTCTTCACCGTGAATTCAGCATCACCTTCTGCTGTACGTTTCAATGTTACATAAACACGTGTGCCTTCTAATGCATATTTCAATACATTAACGATTAAATTATCGATTAGTCTCCACCATTTTTGTCCATCCACATACGCGTAGATTGGCTCATGTGGTTTTGTCATGCGTAAATCTAAATGCGCCTGTGCTAAATCTTCCTCATGCTCCCCTACCGCCTGCCGTACAAGCTGGGTTAAATCAACTCGACTGCGATGAAGCTCCATATTACCACTCGCCATTTTAGATACTTCAAAAAGATCCTCAATCAGTAATTTTAGACGTTCTGATTTTTTATCAAGGATATGAATGTATTGTTTACGCTCTTCCTCAGTAATATCAGGATTTTTCAGTAAATCTGTATACGTAATAATGGATGTTAACGGTGTGCGTAAGTCATGACTAACATTCGTGATCAGCTCAGTTTTTAAACGCTCACTTTTTGCCTGTTCATGCATAGACGTACGTACGCCTTCTCTTAAACGATTAAGATTTTCGGCATGTCCCGCGAGTGGTGATTTGCCCTTTACTTTAACATCGCGATTTAAACGTCCTTCTGCCATGTCTTTTGTATCCTTCATAATTCGGTTTAAATAGCCCATTCTAGAAAGGAAGAGAATCATGGCTGGTATACCGATCATTGCGCAGATGCCCAAAACTAGAACGGGGAATCCGCCACCTCCTATCATTGAAGCAACAAGACTTCCACCACCAAAAAATGCTGCCCCAATCATGACAATAGCATGTAATCCAATGGAACGATTTATAAATAAATCTGTAATTGATCCTCCTAGAGACCATAAATAGCTAGCTTTTAAATTCTCCTCTAATTTCTGTGCTGTATTCACTCGCTCATACAACCAAATTAGCTGTACAAAAAATAGCATTGCAATAATGATTAAGGCGCCCATTTTAAACAACAGACTAATTAAGTAATGCACATAGTTAGATTGATAAGTGACAAACTCAATCGATTCAAAAGCAATTTCAGATGCTGCCAAATATATGAATGCATTTATTAATAATAATCCAATTGGGTAATCAATTTTCAGCTTTACAAGAGCCTCTTTTTCCTTTAAACCTTGTACCACTTGCAGTACTTCTTTACGCCCTTTCCATGCAAAAATAGCTGCCACGATACTCGTTAACCATATAAAATAGAAAATGTATTGATTACGTGTAAAATGGTCATATCCTCCCAAGATATCGACTGCTTGTGCTGATTTTTTTGAGATGGTTATGATACCCGTGTAATCAGAAGTTTCACTTAAATTTTCTGTATCAATGGTGATATCAGTTCGATAAAAAATGTCGTTTAAATTACCACTAATATTAGAAGTAGTTAACGGATGTTGCCCAGTATACTTTATTTTGAACGCACTACTATCCGAAACATCACCTGAACGATATGTTTTACCTGTTTCAGTGTTCGTTAATTCATAAGACCAGTAATTATTATTTTTCGCAAAACTCTTTGCTTCTTCTTTTGCTGTCTTTATATATTTATCAACGAGTTCTTTCTTTTGAGCTAGAATTTTTTTACGGACATGCTCATCATCCCCGAAATTTGAAGTAATATCTTTGAGTTTCTCATCTCGCTCTTTTTCAAGCTTTGTTTTTAAATCCGTTGCATTTACTTTAGCAGCTTCTTGAATGCGCTCTTCGTATTGGGCTTTAATATTATCTATCTGTTGCCCTAATGTTCCATAGCGATTACGATGTTCTTCAATTTCACTTTGTGTCACCACAATCTTACTTTTTAAATCCTCAGCTGTTGGTAAATTTAACACTAATGGCCCTAATTCTGATTGAAAATTATCAAGTTCATTCTGGAAATTTCCCGATTGAAAATAAGATTTACCAATATATTGGTAACCGACTTTAGAGAACGTAAATATACCGAAAATTACCCAGATTAAACATATAAGAGCGAGAAGAGATTTCCAATTTTTTAACATACTTTTAACTCCTCTCTAAAATATCCTATCGAGCAATTGTAGCATCCCCGAAGAGCGGGCAGTTACTATCTGATATGCATACACACCGAAATAAATTAGTCCAATAACCCCTGCTACAAACCCTGCAATTGTAACATACTTCTCTATTTTATTTTTCCATTTTATAGCCAACGCCCCACACCACCTTTAAATAGCGTGGATTTTTAGGATCTGCTTCGATTTTTTCACGTATTTTTCGAATATGTACAGCCACAATATTTTCTGCATTGTAAGCTTCCTCATTCCATACACGCTCATAAATCTCATTTATCGAAAATACACGCCCTGCATTTTTCATTAATAACTCCGTAATTTTATATTCGATTGGTGTTAATCGAACAGGCTCCCCTTCTAAATTGACTTCCTTTGCATCCTCATCTAATACAAGTCCGTCAATTTCCACCTTTGCTGCTCCATCATTGTACGTCCCAAGTTGTACATAACGTCGCAGCTGAGACTTCACTCGAGCCAACAACTCTAATGGATGAAAAGGTTTTGTCACGTAATCATCTGCACCTACAGACAAGCCATGAATTTTGTCGCCATCTTCCGCCTTTGCACTAAGCATAATGATGGGAATATTGCGCTCTTCTCTAATTTTAAACGTCGCTGTAATTCCATCCATTTTTGGCATCATAATATCTAAAATAATTAAATGTACTTCATTGTTTTCTAATTTTCCGAGTGCCTCTAAGCCGTCAGCAGCTTTAATGACATTGTAGCCTTCATTCTTTAAATAGATTTCAATACCATCACGAATATCTTGATCATCGTCTGTTACAAGAACTGTTAGTTTCGTCATGATATACACCTCACTCTCAATTAATAGTGTACCTTTCAAATCTTAAAAACCAGTTATTATAAATATGAAGAATTTCTTAAGGTTTGAATGAATCTTATCAACTTATATACAGGCATATATTTCAACATATATGTGCAAAGGAGAGACCTCTAGAAAGGGCTAGTCCAATCCCTCCCATATGGACAGCCCCTTCCCCATTAATAACGAATTGCCATTACAGTTGCTATTCCCCACACCTTTGTCGGCTGTGATTTCTATAGTACCCATTCTAAAGCACCAGATAAGACAGGTGCGCTACCAATTACAATGATTCCAATAGCTACACCTGTTAGACGAATTGATGAGAAAAAAAGACCTTGGAAAAATGCAATGCTCGTAACAGCTATACTTGTCCATTTCCATGGCAATTTCAAGACACATCATTTATTGCCCCTCGAACGTCACCACGCACTAACATTAATAATACAGATTTATCCAATATCAAACAATTACCATTTTCCTTTTTCTTTCATTTATTAACCCATAGTAGGCTTTCTATTAAAGGGAGGTTATAATAAAAACAACAAAAGGAGCGAAATTATGTATAAAACAATTGAAGAAACAGCCATCGAGCTTGGTATGCCCGAGGATCAAGTACTTCGCCTAGTTTACGAGGGCCGTATTCGTTCAGTATACGACGGGGACCAAATACTGATTAATAACGGGCAGTTCAGCACTTATTTTGAGCAATTAGATCGTATTAAAGAGGAAATTGAAATATGGCGGAATACACCTATTCCAGAGGATATTGATGTTAAAGATGAGGATTAAAAAATGCCTATCATTCAAACAATTAGAACATTGTTGAATGATAGGCATCTATTATATTGTTACGACAAATCCAGCTCGCTTACCGATAATTTCCGCATAATCCTCAACCATTACACTAGCTGTCGGATACATTCCTGCCCCAGGTCCAACTAGCGTTAATGTGCCAATATAATTTGTATCCAATGCCACAGCATTATTGACATCATCAACTGGATAAAGCGGATGTTCTTTATCAACTAACTGCGGCCCAACCTTCGCGACCACTTTACCATCTGCTAGCTTCTCAACCTCAGCTACGTGGCGATAACGCAAGCCGTTTTCACACGCTTCTTTTACTTGCTCTGTCGAAATACTATCAATGCCAACCACTTCGACGTCAGCCCAGTCTGGTTGTTCGCCAAATGCCAAATCACTTAAAATCATTAATTTTTTAAAGGCATCCTGACCAGAGATATCATTATATGGATCTGCCTCTGCATAGCCTAAATTTTGTGCCTCTTTTAAAGCCGTTTCGAACGACCAGCCCTGTGAGCGCATTTTCGTTAAAATATAGTTGGATGTCCCATTTAAAACACCCTGAATACGACTAACATCATTAACAAGCAAAATATTTTTCATCGTTTTAATAACTGGTACACCACCAGCAGTTGTAGCCTCGAAGCCAACAAAAACCCCGTTTGCTTTTGCAAGATCCTGTAGCTCCAACCCCCTCTTTGCGAACATTACTTTGTTAGCTGTGATGACATGACATTTATGTTCAACAGCGTGCTTTAAGTAAGTAAATGCTGGCTCCTCATTAACGATCGCCTCAAAAACAACCTGCATACCTGGTTCCGCTAAGACTTCATCCATACTAGTTGTCATTAAATGTGCTGTGCCTGGTACACGTTCACGGCTAGCATCTGTAACTAAAATTTTTGCTACTTCTAGCTCAATTCCTAATTTATTTTTAAGCTCTTCACGCTTTTCATTTAATATATGGTAAATTCCTTGACCTACCGTTCCAAATCCTAATATAGCTGCCTTTATAGTTGCCATTGTTGTTATTCCCTCCAACTTACATTCCGCAGTTTCATTATATTTATTTCGTCTCAGCTTAATTCGTACAGATTTTGAATTGTGCGCCGACTTTACAAAGCAGGTCAACTTGCCGTGTCTCTAACACTTCGTTTTCAATCAGATATTTAGTCATGTTGTTTCACTCTCGCTACAAAAATATTCTGAATAAAGATACAAAGTCTGCGAAACAAACAAATTCAAATAATTCAAAATTCAACTTAAAGAAAATTGTAACGTATATACATACATTGCACAAGAAAAATCTTTCTAGGATGGACATTTGTTTCCTCTAGAAGTGCAAAAGAAATCGTTTTCATCCCTTTTAATATATGATTTTTCACTTGATCTATAATAATTGAACAAATATTGACGATTCTTAATAAAAAAATATGGATCATCTATGGTTAATTTCCGTTTTGACTGAGGGCGTTCGATGATCCGCTTGAGCCAACAGGATGTTGGTCACGAAGGATGTGATGGTATTAGCCTTCGTTCCTCTATCGCTGAGCCCCAAGGAGTCGCCCAGTCAGAACGAAGATCAACTTATATATGGCATAAATTTTTAACAAATGTCATCCACAACTTTTGGTGATATACCAAAAATAAATGCCTTTCTTCTATTATATATGTATGTAAAGACATTCATAAAAATTGTTCTTTTAAAATATATTAATAAAAATTTTTTCTGTATATGTTCATCATCTAATTTAAAAAGCTCATTCCCTGTAGCAGCAGAGAATGAGCCCGATTATATGAGGGATAATTAGCTAGCTTTGGCTAGCAATTTATAACGATATTGAGTTAAAGCTTGTTGCACCAATCCTATTTCCTCTTGCGTAAAATTTGGTATTGCATACGTACGTTCAACTAATTGGAATGTACCGTATTTTAAGTAATACTCTGTCGCAGGTAGAGGAATATGATTTGCTCCATAGCTTTCATAAGCTTCGAAAACTTCTTTTACTGTATAACCTTCCTCTTTGGCATAAACGATTTCCTTAAACGTAGAATGTCCAAAGATCTCTTGCCATTTACGCTCAACTGACGCAAGTATGTTTTGAATGGACATGTTGTTCACAAATACATGACCTTCATTTAATTCATAAATAAGATAAGATGCTATGTTTTGCGCACTATAAACATTTCCCATTTAAAACACTCCTTATCATCAGTTTTTGTAGATAAGAGTAATTACTGGCTGAGCAACTACTCCTCTTTATATATTCAAAAGTGGGGGAGCACTTTTGAAAACTAAATTAGTCTATAAATTGGTTCTAGGTTGGTAGCCTTTCGAACACTTTTCTTAATCCCTAGTATAAAACAAGGATTTAAGTAAGTCAATAATACTTATAAAATTACTAGGTATTAATTTTAAACAATTTCCTTACTCTCACCAAATGAGGCGAGTGGATGATGCAGCAACGTTTTACGCATTACCAAATGAGGCCTATCGAATGGGAAAATACGTAAACGCTACAACATTAACCAATGTTTTTTATTTATTATGCTTCTACTTGTTGTTGTGAAGCTGTTACTTGTTCAATAGCTTGTTCTAAATCTGCAATAATGTCCTCTACTGCCTCTAGACCGATGGATAAGCGAATGAGCGATTCGGTTACGCCAGTTTGGATTAGCTCCTCAGCTGATAGTTGCTGATGTGTAGTAGATGCTGGATGAATAATTAACGATTTGGCATCCCCTACATTTGCTACGTGCGAGAATAATTTCACACTATCGATTAATTTACGTCCTGCTTCACGTCCACCTTTAATACCGAATGTAAGCACTGAACCGAAGCCATTTCTTAAATATTTTTTTGCTAAATCATGAGTAGGGAAATCTTCTAAGCCATTGTAATTTACATATTCCACAGATGGGTGGTTTCGTAAATATTCAGCCACTGCTAGTGCATTTTCATTATGTTTAGGAATACGCAAATGAAGCGTTTCTAAACCTTGTAATAAATTAAATGCTGCATCTGCACTTAATGTTGGTCCAAAGTCGCGTAGTAATTGTACACGCAGTTTTGTAGCAAATGCAGCTGCTGCTGTGTCAATACCATAACGCAAACCGTGATAAGAAGCATCTGGTTCGGTAAAGCCTGGGAAACGTCCACGAGTCCAATCAAACTTCCCTGCATCTACTACAACTCCACCTAAAGTTGTACCATGACCACCAATCCATTTTGTTGCGGAATGAACGACGATATCAGCACCGAAGTCAATTGGTGTAGAGCCATATGGCGAAGCAAATGTGCTATCAATAATTAATGGCAAGCCGTTTTCATGTGCTATATTTGCTACCTTTTCAATATCTAGTACCTTTAAACTTGGATTCCCGTAAATTTCAGCGAACACGGCCTTTGTTTTATCAGTAATAGCTGCTCGGAAATTTTCTGGATTTGTTTCGTCTACGAAAATCGTTTTAATACCGTAGTTTGGTAGTGTGTTGGCGAATAAATTATAAGTACCTCCGTATAAAGAGCTAGCTGCAACAATTTCATCCCCTGCACCTGCAAGATTTAAAATGGAAAATGCGATTGCTGCTGCACCAGATGAAAGTGCTACTGCTGCTGTACCGCCCTCTAATAAAGCAACGCGCTTTTCAAAAACATCTACAGTTGGGTTTGTAATGCGCGTGTAAATATTGCCAGCTTCCTCTAAGGCAAAAAGACGTTGCGCATGAGCAGTGTCTTTAAAAACGAATGCCGTTGAGCGATATACGGGTACTGTACGAGATCCTGTTACCGGGTCTGGCTCTTGCCCACCGTGTAACAGCAATGTTTCTGGTTTAAAATTTGTCATTGTATACCTCCAAATGGTTATTTTTTTACGATGGTACCGGAGATGAGGAGGATTTTTTCAGTAGAAAACAAAAACCCTCTTCAGCTAAGAAGAGGGTTGCGGTTGCAAGTTTTCCTCCCCTTATCTGCCAGATCCAAGTAAGAATCTGTAGGAATTAGCACCTTAGTAAGTTCGTCACTTACTGGTTGCCGGGCATCATAGGGCCTATCCCTCCGCCGCTCTTGATAAGAGTATGAGATTCAATTTCCATCGTTGTTACACAGTATAAAACATAGACTTTTTCTCTGTCAACACTAAAATTTTATTTTTTCCGAAACTTCTGTCTGCTTTTTTATGTAATACAAACGCATACACTATTTTAATATTTAATAGTTTATCACCAAAACGTGGGGTTGATTTCTGTTCCTACTGGGCGCTTTCCTAGGGGCGTCCAGCCTCCAATCAAATTATATAAATGGTATAGATTTAAACAAATTCCACCCATATCTTTTGGTGATGAACCTATTTATTTAGAAAGGAGGACTTCTATGATAAAGGCCGTTATCATTTTTCTTCTTGCTGGTTATTTTATTGGCTGTATTCATGGTTCTAAAGTTGCTCAATTTTTATCCGGGGTAGATCTAAAAAAGTCTGGTTTTGGCAATGCAGGTGCCTCTAATGCAACACTTTCCCTTGGATGGAAATACGGTATATTAGTTGCACTTATCGATATCGGTAAAGGCGTTGCAGCTATTATCGGTGCTCATGTCTATCTAGCAGATACAACACAATTAACAGAAGTACAAGTTTGGCTCTTTACCTATATCGTAGCTGCTGGTGTCATTCTAGGTCATAATTTCCCATTTTATATGGCCTTCAATGGTGGCAAAGGAACTGCTTCAATCATCGGGATATTACTTGCGGTTGATTGGAAAATTGGCTTATTTGCACTCATTTTATTTGTTATTTTATCTTTCGCTACGAACTATTTAATTGTTGGTGTACTTGAATTCTACCTTGTTTTTTGTACTGCCACATATTTATGGATTCCTGGAGTTGGCCCAACGATTATAGCCTTACTACTTTTTGGCATAGCGCTCATTTTGCATCTCGAAAATATTAAACGATTAATACAGGGAACTGAGCCTAAAGTAACCTCTGCATTTAAAAAGAAAAAATAATATCTTTTGGAAATTTTCGTCTGTTCTATGACCACATTTTTTCTCGTAATTGCCCGTTATCTCTATAAATTGAGAGTATTTCATATGTAAATTTTCTTTACAATAAATAAACAAATTACTTTCTTAATAAAGCATTTTACTAGCCGATGTTATAGGAAATAATATCCACATTTATAGAAAGGATGAAAAAGTATGTCTACTTCTGAACAAGCAAAACCGAAACGTAATTTGAAGCCGCTCTGGATTGGATTAGCCTTCGCTTCACTAATCATCATTATTTTTTTACCTAATAACGGCGATTTACCTGAAGCTGGACAACGGGCTTTAGCTATCTTAGCTTTCGCAGTCATTCTTTGGGTTACAGAAGCTGTCTCCTATCCCGTTAGCTCGGCCATGATTATTGCCCTCGTTACAATTTTACTAGGGTTGGCTCCGTCAATGGAAGATCCAGCAAGAGAGCTAGGAACATCGGATGCACTAAAATTAGCATTAAGTGGATTTAGTAATTCTGCAGTTGCACTAGTAGCCGCAGCTCTTTTCCTAGCGGCAGCCATGCAAATTACGAATTTACATAAACGTCTTGCACTATGGATACTTTCACTAGTAGGGACAAAAACGAAAGCCATTGTATTCGGTGCTATTTTAGTATCTATTGCACTCGCATTCTTTGTCCCTTCTGCTACTGCACGTGCAGGCGCAGTTGTCCCAATACTACTCGGAATGGTAGCAGCATTTGGGTTACCACGTGATAGTCGACTTGCTGCTTTACTTGTCATTACCTCTGTGCAAGCTGTCTCCATTTGGAATATCGGTATTAAAACGGCAGCAGCTCAAAATATGGTCGCTTTAAATTTTATTAAAGAACAATTTGGTGTTGATATTTCTTGGGGTTCTTGGTTACTTTACGCTGCCCCCTTCTCAATCATCATGTCAGTAGCTCTATTTTTCATTATGATTACACTAATTAAGCCTGAAACAAGTAATATTGAAGGCGGTAGAGAAGTAATCAAAAAACAGCTTGCGGAACTTGGTCCATTAAAAGCTCCAGAAATTCGTTTAATCATAACATCGGTAGTTTTATTATTTTTCTGGGCTACTGAGGGCAAACTTCACCCATTCGATACAACAACCGTCACAATCGTTGCAATTGCTATTTTATTAATGCCAAAAATCGGAGTCTATTCGTGGAAGCAAGTTGAACCGCATATTCCTTGGGGGACAATTATTGTCTTTGCAGTAGGAATTATGCTAGGAACGGTTTTACTTAATACTAAAGGTGCATCGTGGTTATCTGATAAAGTATTCGGTTCACTCGGTTTAGATTCTATGCCAATTCTTGCAACAATCGCGCTTGTTACTTTATTTAATATTCTTATTCATTTAGGTTTTGCAAGTGCAACAAGCCTAGCATCTGCGCTTGTACCAGTATTTATCGTTTTAGCCTCAACATTAACGACTAATGTTGATCAGGTTGGTTTCGTTATCGTGCAACAATTCGTTATTAGCTTTGGCTTCCTCTTACCTATTAGTGCACCACAAAATATGCTTGCCTATGGTACAGGAGCCTTTACAACAAAGGATTTCTTAAAATCCGGTATTCCATTAACGATTATTGGATACATCCTAGTCCTTCTATTCTCCGCAACGTATTGGAAATGGATTGGATTATTGTAAGAAGAAGCTAGGGTTTTCTTTGGATAGCTGAGCAGTTCAGTTCAAGGTGTTACCCGATTACTTCGTAGAGCTCCTAAGCATTCGAGATTACATTATTAACAATTAAAAGCCTTGAAGGAACAAATCAACTGACCTTCAAGGCTTTTACAACTTTATTATTTCGATAAAGCAGGGTTCTTCATCGTACCATTTTTTGCGTAATTCACATGCCATGATAGCGCTTTTTCTAGATTGTGAGGCGTATGGTGTCCACCTGTTGCTTCATTGGCATCGTTAAAATACTTCCATAATTGCTCACGATATTCCGGATGTGCACAGTTATCGATAATGAGCCCAACCCGTTCTTTTGGAGCAAGCCCACGTAAGTCTGCTACTCCCTGCTCTGTTACAATTACGTCTACATCATGCTCTGTATGGTCTACATGCGATACCATTGGAACTATACTAGAAATATTTCCGCCTTTCGCATAAGATTTTGTGACGAAAATACCTAATCGCGCATTACGTGCAAAGTCTCCAGAACCGCCGATTCCATTCATCATTTTTGTGCCAGAAACATGCGTAGAATTCACATTCCCGTAAATATCTACTTCAAGCGCTGTATTAACAGAAATTAGTCCGAGTCGGCGAATAATTTCTGGTTGGTTAGAAATTTCCTGTGGACGTAATACTAGTTTATCTGCATATTTTTCAAAATTACCATAAACTCTGTTTCCAACTTCCTCGGAAAGAGTAATAGAAGTTGCAGATGCAAAGTTTACCTTTCCTGCATCAATTAATTCGAATACCGCGTCTTGCAGTACTTCTGAATATACTTCTAAGTTCTCAAACTCAGAATCTTTAAAACCTAATAAAACGGCATTTGCTACTGAGCCTACACCTGATTGAATTGGTCTTAAGCTTGTTGTTAAACGCCCTACTTTAATTTCTTCACGTAAGAAATTTAATAAATGATTAGCCATAATATCTGTTTCTTCATCCGCAGGAACGATCGTTGATGGTGCATCTAAAATATCTGAAATGACAATACCTTTTACTTTATCTAAATCTAGTGGTATACCAGGTGTGCCCAGCCGATCGGATACATCTTGTAATGGAATTGGATCCCGTTCTCCCTGTGGTCCTGGTACGAAAATATCATGCACACCTTCTAATGCATCAAGCTGAGCTACGTTCAACTCAATGATTACTTGGTCTGCCTCTTGCACAAAAATCGGAGAGTTACCAACTGAAGTTGTAGGAATTAGTAAGCCGTCTTCTGTTATAGCAGCCGCTTCAATAATCGCAAAATCAATAGGACCAATAATACCTTGACGTACTAGTTCCGCATTATGTGATAGATGCGCATCAACGAATGTGATTTCACCACTGTTGATTTTGTTACGAATACCGGCATCTGCTTGGAAAGGTCCACGTTTACGAATAACGCCAGCTTCAGCTAAGTATTGGTCAACTTCTGGGCCAAGTGATGCACCTGTATATACATCTACTTGGAAGTTCTCTTTTTTAGCTTTCTCCACTAGTGCGAGAGGTACCACTTTAACATCACCCGCACGTGTAAACCCGCTCATCCCAAGTACCATACCATCCTTAATCCAAGATGCTGCTTCTTCTGCTGTTACAACCTTGCTCCGTAGCTGTTCATTACGTAGCTTTTTCGCCAACTTTTCTGCCATCCCTTATTCCTCCATCCCACTTTATTTTATTCAACTAGATTACTTGGTTCAATCATTCTGGTATAGTCATCCAATTATTAAAAATCCAACCAAATAAACCGTCGCATACACAATTTTAAACTATTTAGAATTTTTAATCTATAACTAACGAAATAATTTGTTTTACGAGAAATTTTATGCATTTGTAAATTATTCAAATATAATTTCAACATCTAAAAAGTTCGATTTTGAAGAAGAAGCGTGATATGCTCTTGATATATATAAAGGGGAAAGGGAGATTTTATAGATGGTTAAAGAATTATTACGTAACCACTCTTCGGTTCGTATTTACGATGGAAATCCGATTTCAAAGGAAATTATTGAAGAATTAATTGCTACTGCACAAATGGCTGCTACATCCCATTTTGTACAAGCTTATAGTGTTATTTGGGTAACCGATGATGAGAAAAAAGAAAAATTAGGGTTGCTCTCTGGTAATCCTCGTCAATACGAAACTTCTGGCGGTGCCTTTGTCTTCTGTGTAGATTTTAAACGCCTTCAATCTGCAGGTAAATTAGAAGGTGTGGACATTGTGGCTGATTCGGCAGAAAACGTACTTGTTGGAGTAGCTGATGTTTCATTATTCGCTCAAAACTTTGTCGTTGCAGCAGAATCTATGGGATATGGAATTTGTTATATTGGTGGAGTGCGTAATAAACTTGAAGAAATAAGCGAATTATTCAATCTTCCTGACTATGTTTTCCCACTATTCGGTTTAACAATTGGAGTTCCTGCTCGTCGCAATGAAGTAAAACCTCGTTTACCAGTAGCAGCAGTATTACATGAAAATGAATACAATACAGAAAAATACGAGGAGCTTTTACCAGCTTACAACGACACAATGGAAGCATACTATAATAATCGTTCATCCAATCGAAAAATTGATAACTGGACAAAGCAAATGGCTGATTTTTTAATTGAACAACGCCGTCCTCATATCAAAGAATTTTTAGCAAAAAAGGGTTTTAATTGGAAATAACTTTATCAACAAGCCGTGTGGGGTTACTATCGTATTATAGTAACTCCACTTTTTTCATATTCTACATACGCCCCTATTCAACACCTAGTATTTTTGTCTTGAGTGATATGTTAAAATTGGGCATAAATTAAACGAAAAGACTCTTTCCTTTTCAAAGAATTCCATTGATACTAATAGATGACCATTATGTGGAAAGAGGTTATGTAAAAATGTCCTATGTCAATAAACACCTTGCTAATACATTAGAACAACAACATAAGCGAAGTGTAAAAGGTTTATTTTTAAAAATTCAAGACTTAAATAATGATTGTACATTATTAAGAAAACGACTTGAACCAAATATCGACTTAGCTCTTTATAAGAATGCTATTGATTATGTCAATCAATTCGTTTCCCATACTAGCATCCTTAACCTGAAATTCGTTACAAATACGCAAAATCTAGAAGTCGTTGTGTTACATGCACTTTTATTAGGACGTATCTTAGAAAACGAAGACTCCCCTTCTTATGAGCATGAACATAAATTACTTCAAGGGTACATCCATGAAATATTTGCGTTAAACGATCATGCAAAGATACTATATATTAATCACCAGGAAAAAATGCTTCACTATATGGAGTCTCAACCAACATAAAAAAGACGATCTTCGTAGCATTTTGCAACAAGATCGTCCTTTTTCTTTTATTGTAATCCTTTAATAATCATTGATCGAACTGGTAAGAACTGCTCCCCTGTATCACCATAAGTGAGAATTACATCATCACCTTGTTGTAAATAAATTGCAAGCGGTTCTGTTTCTGAGCTTATCAAATAGTTTTTCCCGTTATTTAGTAAAAATGATACGACTGTAAAGTCACCGAGACGTTCCTTGTATACGCGAAGCACCTTTCCACTTACATTTTTCTCTTCTGCATGTGAGCTTCCTTCGACTGTAGTCCCACCGCGACTTAAGGCTGTTTTATATAATTTTAATGCCTCTTTAGGAGTTGTTGCATAAACGGAAATTTCAGGATTTGCCGCAGATACGATGAAATAGTTTTGTAAGAAACCATTTGAGTCAAGCACCGCAGTTAGCCAGCTAGCCTCACCGTAAAAGTTATACAGTACTGGCATTTCTCCAGACCATTTCTTCTCTATAAATTTCTTTTCAATAATTTGTAAGTTACCTTGCGAATCCATATAAGAAGCGTCTTGATTTCCAGTATAATAGGTTGCTTGACCTGTTCGGGCATTTGTTAAGGAATAGCCAAGCATTGAATCAACACCCTCTTTAGGGCTCGTAAAGTCTGTGAAATAATACATATCGCCCTTCTCGTCAAAAATTGGGCTAACATTTGCCTCTGTTCCCTCATCAGAAGGAAGTTTTACGTCTTTTTTACCAAACTTACTGTTCCAAAATCCGTGTACATAATTACCGAAATAACTATTTTGTAAGCTTACTGTCTCTGGAGAAACCGCTCCATCAATAAATTCTGGGACATCTCCCAGCTTAATAACTTCTGATTTCCCTGTCAGCGCGTCTACAAGCACGATCCCTTTTACATCGAAGCCATTACGTGCTGAAATAAATTCACCATATGAACGGATATAGTATGGTTTACCATCATCATCTATTTCAAGTTGTACATCTCCACAAAAAACAAGGAATGGATGTTGTAAACGTATATGACGCTCTAAATTTGAATTTAAATAAGCTGACGGAACATATTTCATTTCCTGCTTAACAAACTTAGGATTGTCCGCTGAATCTGTTGCACTCATTATAAAGTAACCAGGAGTTGACCCGCCGTTCATCCATTTAAAGAAACCAGAGAACTCAACCGGTGCTATATAAACATACTCACCCTTCACTTTTTGAATTTGTAAGCGCCCTAGTTCATAATAACTTGTATTCGGTACTTGTCCGAACGCTTTTTTCATCTTATTGCGCGCAAATTTAGGAGGAACACTAGCTGGTGTTTGTGTTTCATCGAATGGCTTTATTTCAACCTCTTCCTTCATTTCAGCTGATTTGAATTTTTCGTTAGCATTCCATAAAGGAGCTGATATTACATACACCGCAAGACCTAGACTTGCTAAAAATAAAACACCCTTTATTTTTCGTTCAACACCACTTGCAAGTAGCGCGCCACCTAATGTTAATAGAATAATAGCAGGCCAAAAAGCAAGCCAGTTGACATCCATTTTTGTCACATATACTGTTATACCAGTAGCTAAAAATCCTAGTACAAATACACCTATAAAGAAGTATCCTATTACCTTTTTAGAACCGCCTTCTTGTTTCTTAGTTATCAGCGGTGTTAATATAACACTCGCGATTAGTCCAATGACTGCTGAAGCTATTAATAGCTTGGTCATTTCGTTCACCCTCTCTTACCTTACTGTCCACTTATTTACGGCTACATACTAAAAAAGTTTCATACATAAGATGAGTGAGTACCACCCTATGCATTTCCTTTACAAAAGAATAAAGGAAATTCTAACATAGATAAAGAATTTCAAAGAAAAGGAGATGAGAAATTGTCTAAAAAAATTTTAATAGCGTTTATTATTTTGTTTGGTCTTTACTATATTTTTTTCTTTTCCCATATTGCAGAAAGCTTAAAACTTGTCTTTAAAGTCATTCCAATGCTTTTAATCATTATCTTAGCTGCTACACAGAAAAACTTAGGTATTAAAAAGTATCAGCTACTGATTGTCATCGGACTTGTATTTTGTATGGTCGGTGATTATACGCTACAGTGGTTTCTAATTGGACTCACAAGCTTCTTAATCGGGCATATTTTTTATATCCTCGCCTTCTTTTCTACTAATGAACGACAAGTACCTACTTGGGCGAAGATTGTATTACTCGTTTATGGGGCAAGTATGGCTGTGTGGATTGTAGGTACAGTGTTTTCATCAGGAGAAGTCGTGCTTGGTATCGCAGTAATTGCCTATATTTCAGTCATTTTAACGATGGGTTGGTCTTCGATTCGAACTGGTTCCACTTTTGCAACGATTGGAGCTCTGCTATTTATCGCATCGGATTCCTATTTATCTATTAATAAGTTTGTTATGCCCTTACCATTTTCACATGAGGTTATTATGTTGACATATTACAGTGCCCAAATACTTATTGCTTTAAGCATCCTTCAATATTCCGAAATCCGAAGTAAAGTGTTACAATAATATCAATTATGCCTCGGCATAATTGTGTCCGGAATCGGCTTTGTGCTTAGGCCTGCGTGATGCAGGTCAGTTAGCCGTTATCGCATGGATGCGATGATTTTAGGCTAACATCCTATGTGAACTCTTTTCCGATTCTGTGACATCCGCCGGAGGCTTTAACTTCTTTCAGTGGGTGTTTGCGCACCCGCTGAAAGAAGTTAACATATACATTAGGAGGCCATACTTATGAAAGAACAAGTAATCGAGCGTTTAATTCGTTATGCAAAAATTGATACACAATCTGATTTCACAAGCGAAACAACTCCTTCAACACAAAAACAATTTGACTTATTGCATGTATTAAAAGATGAACTTGCTGCAATAGGTTTAACTGACATTTCATTAGATGAAAATGGCTATTTATTTGCAACACTGGAAGCAAATACAGATAAAAAAGTGCCTACTATTGGTTTTTTAGCACATGTGGACACTACAACAGATTTTACTGGCACAAACGTTAATCCACAGCGCATTGACAACTATGATGGCGGAGCTATCCAGCTTAATGAAAATCTAGCGATGTCGCCAACAGATTTTCCCGAGCTAAAAAATTATGTAGGTCAAACGTTAATTACAACGGATGGTACTACATTATTAGGTGCTGACGATAAAGCTGGTATTGCAGAAATTATGACTGCTATGGAATACCTAATAAATAATCCTTCCATTAAGCATGGCAAATTACGTGTAGCATTTACACCTGATGAAGAAATTGGTCGCGGTCCTCATAAATTTGATGTAGCTGCCTTTGGAGCCGACTATGCTTATACGATGGATGGCGGACCACTTGGCGAGCTACAATACGAAAGCTTTAATGCTGCAGGTGTAAAAGTTGTGACAAAAGGTACGAGTGTACACCCTGGCTCTGCAAAAAATAAAATGGTTAATGCTATCACAATGGCGATCGCCTTCCAAAATGAAATGCCTACTAATGAAGTACCAGAAAAAACAGATGGCTATGAAGGCTTTATTCACTTAATGGGCTTTAACGGGGCGATCGAGCATACTGAACTTTCTTATATCGTCCGTGACCATGACCGTCAAAAATTCGAAGCGAAAAAACAATTAATGCTTGATGCTGCGGAAAAAATTAAAGCTCAATATGGCGAGGATACTTTAAGCATTACAATGGAAGATCAATACTATAATATGGGCGAAAAAATTGAGCCTGTTAAAGAAATCGTTGACATTGCACGCACAGCAATGGAAAAGTTGGATATTACACCAATTACATTACCAATCCGTGGCGGTACTGATGGTTCACAGCTTTCTTACATGGGCTTACCAACACCAAACATTTTTGCAGGTGGCGAAAATATGCACGGTAAATTCGAATATGTATCTGGAGAAACGATGGAGAAAGCTACACAAGTTATTATTGAAATCGTACAGCTCTTTGAACAACAAGGAAAATAGAGTATAATCTTCTTTAGTTACGAAGAGGGGTTTGCCCCTTCTTCGTAATTTTTTCGAAAGTAATGACTGAATTTTCAAATTACATAAAAAGTTTTGAGGTGACTTTAATGAAAGAAATTGCATTAGGCATTTTAGCCTCGCTTTTTTTTGCAGTTACATTTATCTTGAATCATGCAATGGAAATGCAAGGAGGTAGCTGGCTATGGAGTGCATCCCTGCGTTATTTCTTCATGCTACCGTTTTTACTTGTGATTGTTTTCTATCGAAAAGGCTTTTCCCAACTATCAGGTGAAATGAAAGCACAGCCAGTAGCTTGGCTGCTTTGGAGCTTTATTGGGTTCGTATTGTTCTATGCACCACTGACATTTGCAGCAGCATTCGGTCCAGGCTGGCTTGTTTCCGGAACTTGGCAATTTACAATTATCGCCGGTGTATTACTAGCTCCCCTATTTGTTTCAGTAGTAGCCGGGAAAACAGTACGTCAAAAAATACCGCTTATTTCATTACTAATTTCATGTGTCATTTTAGTCGGCATTTTACTTATCCAAATACCACAGGCACAATCTGTTCCATTTAAAAGTTTGATGCTTGGCATTTTACCTGTTGTCATAGCTGCATTTGCCTACCCTCTTGGTAATCGCAAAATGATGGAAATCTGTGGCGGACGTATCGATACATATCAACGAGTTCTCGGCATGACCATCGCCTCGATGCCTGCATGGATTATTCTAGCTATTTATGCATTAGCAACGGTCGGGCTCCCTTCCATCAACCAAGTGATGCAATCGTTACTTGTAGGTATAAGCTCTGGTGTCATCGCCACAACTTTATTTTTCATTGCAACTGACCGTGTTCGCGATCATCAAGGCAAGCTTGCAGCGGTTGAAGCAACACAATCAACTGAAATACTCTTCGTCATTATTGGTGAAGTATTGTTGCTCGGCATTGCATTCCCAGATCCAATTGCACTTGCGGGCTTAGGTGTCATCATTGTTGGCATGCTACTACATAGCTACTATACGATGATACTAGGGAAAAAAAGTGCTGTTCCTAGCAATCCTACGCAGTAATATTAAAGAAAAAATGTACATTACTAAATTTACTTTTAGTAGTGTACATTTTTTATTCTAGAGAGCACTATAATTTATAAATCATTGTTTTAGAAGTGCCTACTACTTCATAATCTTGAAAGCCAAGTTTGTTATAAATATTAATGGCCGAACTATTTTCAAGGTCTACACTAAGTGAAATGGTATTGTATCCTTCATCCTGGGCCTGTTGAATTATATTACGCATCAGTAAAGTTCCCAGCCCTAGTCCTCTTACGTCTTTTGAAACAGCAATTCCTATTTCGGGAGTATTGCAATCAATATAACCATAGCTTTTATTATTTTCATCAAACAATCTGTACCAGACTGCACCAACAGTTTGATTTTCTGTGTCAAAGGCAATCAGAACTTTATCTCCATTCCTCCCCCAACCTTCATGATATTTTCTTATGTGAGGGGAGTTTAGCAAAACCTCTTTCGATGGTTTATTGTCAGGAATAATTACAGATTCATATAACATTTCTTGAAAGAACTCAAACTCTTTTATGTTACCTTCGAAATTTCTAATATAAAACATAAGATAATCACTCCTTCAATATTGTTACTTCTAGATTCTAGCCTTATTACTATATGAATTTAAGAATATCATATATTAAATTGTAATTTTCGGTAAATTGATCAAAAGTTATATTTTTTTAATGTACGCTAAGTTAGAAGTTGATTGGAGTGGAGATTGGGCGACTCCTTGGGGTTCAGCAATAGAGGAACGAAGGCTAAAACCATCACGTCCAGTGATAACGCCTTCGTGACCAACATCGTGTTGGCCAAGCGGCTCATCGGACGCCTCCAGGAAGCTCTGCTCTGTGCGAAAGCGAAGCGGCAGTGATGAAAAGCGCCCAGTCGGAACGGATATTACCCCCACGTATGGTGGGTTCATTTTTATAGGAATACTTTGAAGATTTATCGGAACATAATCTCATTTTATCGGAACAATTTTTGCTTTTATCGGAATCTTATCTCATTTTATCGGAACAATTGCAGTTTCTATCAAAAAAAGACGACTCCACCACAATGGAGTGAGCCGTTAGATTAAAAGAACCGTTAAAATCAAACAGGTGAGAAAAAACAATTCTTTTTCCTCACCTGTTTTTCTATTATTAAGATTTTCATCTTTCAATAAAAAAAATAAAGGATTTGTTATTCATAAGACATTAGTATGCTGCTAGATCCATAGATATAACCGTAGCCTGGTGCAAAGAATTCACCATTAGAAGTTTCCACAACATTGGTAAATGTGCCTGTTGCTGGGTTTGTGAATGTGAAATGAATGGCACGAACAAACCCTTCATCTGTCATTCCACTCCCCACTCTAGTCACTTTCGAGCCTTCTGTAACTGGTTTTTCAAATATATATTTGATACCATCCTTTTCATAATTAAAGGTTTGTTCTGTTTCATGATAGTCAATGAACTTGTCATGCTGCGCTTCAAAACGATTATTAGCTGTTTTCTTATATACGCCATTCGCATACACTAGCTGCTGAAGCGTATCATTTGGCAAGAAAGACGTTGTAATGATCGGTGATTCGTTCGGCTTTATGGTAGCTAGGGCATTTTTCGGTACATAATACATTTCCCCATCTATCTCAATCCAAGCTGTCGCATTTTTTTCTGTCAATAACATTACTTCATCAAAACGCTTTAGCTCTTTTGTCTTTCTGCTACTTTTACCAATAACACCATATCGAATATAGCGTTTCTCTTGAGTTTGCACAGGTTGGAGTAATTTTACAGGAATATATGTAAAAATAAAGTCTTCCCCCCATGTTCCGAGCTCTTGCACTCTAAGGTATCCATTTATTTCAATTCCTAACGATTGAAAAACGGTACCTTTTGAATACTTCCCTCCCGCTTTTCCTCCAGCAATTGGACCTCTTAAATGTCGTGTATCAGCTGTTAGCTTATAGAGTCTTTCATCTCTTTTTATTGTTTCGGCAATGCGAATATCTGTGGCATCAATATAGCCCCCTTTAGATTTTCCATCAGTTGGGTGCGTAATATCATAATATAGATTTTCACCAATAGAAATATCATAACTAGTGCCGCCATCTACATATCCTTCCAAGTAATGTGTTCCATAGTTTAAGGAGGAGGCTCGACCATTGATGTTGATATAGCCAGGATTATCATAAAGAGAAGCGCGGATGTTCAGAGGTACTTTCTTAAAAACAACTAAATCCGTTGCTTGTACGCGGTAACCCGAACTCATCCAATAAAACGTTTTATTGTCATACTTTTCAATATCATACACTCGGAAATAGTTATTGCGTTTGACTGTCATCGAGCTATACGTACCGTTTGCATTTTCCTTATACACTTTTACATCTTTTGTAAAAGTCATTTTACCTGTTTGTCCCTTGACAACTTGCGCCCCGTCCCACTGTGTTTCCGCAGCTTTAGATGATGATGGGCTTGTAAAAAAGGCTAAAGTGATGAGCAAAGTGATAATATATTTCTTCATTTTATTCCCCTCCACTTATTTCTAATTAAATTCCCAATTTCCATCATACCATACCAAGACTGTTACTTATTTACTTATTCTGCTATCTAAAGACAATCAAAAAAGAGCGTCATATCCATTTAGGCTAAGTCGCTCTGAGATTTTAGGAGCATTATCATGAACTAGCAAACTTCTAGAAAAACTTTATAGATATTTAGCTTCCAATAGTAATCATATCTTTGGCAATGATTAGGCTTTAACTAGAATTATTTTTAGATGTCCCTACTACTTCATAATCCTTAAAGCCTAGTTTTTGATAAATATTAATTGCTGAACTATTTTCAATATCTATACTAAGCAGCGTCACAGATAAGACCCTGCTGAATACTTTGAAGATTTATCGGAACAATTGCAGTTTCTATCAAAAAAAGACGACTCAATCACAATGGAGTGAGTCGTCTAGAGATTTTTACGTTCCCAAAAAATGAGGGGGGTTTTAGGAGCGTTATCATGAACTAGCAAACTTCTGGAGAAAAGTAGCTAAAGTTCATCCTCTCTACACTGTATTGTAAAAGAGGAGTATTCTTTATGCGATAATGATAATCATTATCAATTATAAAGTCAACATTAATCTGAAAATTTTTTAAGTTTTTTTAATGACTACTCTTCAGTGAGCGATGATATTGCCATTGCTTTAGCTGAAAATGTAGAAAACAACCCATACAAAAGCCTGCAATTGCTAGCGACGAAGCTCATCTACCATTCCTGTAAAGACATAGCATGCGGCTGCAACATTTAAAAACCTACCTTTCAGATATGTTTAATGTATTTTACTATATTGCATTCCATTTGTGAAGCAAAAATGATTAATTTATAATAAAAGTAACAGATGATTGAAAGAAAAGGTGATCACAATGCCAGCATTAACGATGGATCAAGTTCGACAATTGAATTCCTATAGCATTTATACGACAGAACCAAAGCGGACATTATTTACATTAGCCGATATACATAAAGACTTTTACCATCCTGACTTTTTAAACCTTATGATGGGAATAACAGACGCAGCAACGGAAACAGCCGCTATTTCTCATTTTGCACGCCGCTACGGTATGTTTTTCGCTATGCAACTTTACATGCTTGCTGCCTATGACGAAGTGTGGGACGGTAAACCAATCGAACTTCGCTTTGATGCAGCAAAAGAATTCGACAGTTTTACAGTCGCAATGTTTGTTAACCCAAATGATTGGCGTTATGTTGACGAGGATGAACGTCAGGCAGTTATTGAGAAGATCCTATATGATGGGCATGTTATTGTTCAACAGCTTCGTAAAGTAACATCTATTTCCCCTCTTACTATTTGGGAGAATTTCTTTGGATATCTACTTTGGCATTATCATGTATTGCTTTCTAATCCTGGTCTAGCAGATCAAGCAATGGAAGATATAGAAGCTTTAGAAGATCCTAAAACGTGGGCTCGTTTCTCCAACAAATCGTGGTGGGCACAATATACAGGAGGTCAAAGCCCCACTAATTTAGTAAGCGTCCCAGTACGAAAATCATGTTGTTTTTCTAAAGACATACCTGGCTTAATGGCTTGTGGCTTTTGCCCAATGAAATAAAAATCTCCTTAACAAAAAAAAGCCTTATCTCTCACATTGAGTGAAAGGTAAGGCTTTGCTTGTTAAAATATAAATTAATGTGTATCAAGCCGGAGCTTTCGCACAGTTAAAACATTTGTTGCTGTCGCTTCGCTTTCGCACAGTTAAAACATTTGTTGCTGCCGCTGCGTTGCACTGCGCTTTCGCACA
>NZ_JBNNTW010000016.1:0-84734 GCF_050279145.1 Lysinibacillus sp. NPDC094177
AGGTCAGTTAGCCGTTATCGCATGGATGCGATGATTTTAGGCTAACATCCTATGTGAACTCCTTTCCGATTCCGTGACATCCGCCAGAGGCATTGGGCCAACAAATGTTTTTTGCGCGAAAGCGAAGTGCTAACGCAGCGTCAGCAACGTGTTTTTGTCTGTGCGAAAGCAAAGCGACAGCAAAATGGTTTTATCTGCGCGAAAGCAAAGCGACAGCGGCAACACAGCATGATGTTGGTCACTCAGTCATTGCCACAGGACGTGGTGTTCTTAGACTGAGTTCCTCTATTTTAGCAAATGTTTTTTGTACCGAAAGCGTAGTGACAGGTACGGATGTTTGGACATCTACTGAAAGAAGTTAAAAAGTCGTATAATGAAAGTAGATCGATTGGAGGGAAGCTTTTGTCACAGGAATGTTCAATTGTAGAAGATTTATTACCTTTGTATAAAAAACAGGCGCTCCAAGCAACTACTATAGAATTTGTTAAACACCATTTAGCTAATTGTGAGCAATGTCGGCAGTTCGCTACTTCAAAGCAACCACAAGACTATAATTTACCAATAAAAAGAACGGTAACCTTTTTCCATGTTGTTTTTATCGTACTATCCTTTATGTTTGCCATTAACTCATCCTTACTTGGTAATCAAACAAGCTTTGCTATATCTTACGCGATTTTTGGCTGCCTTACTTATTTCTTTTATAAAAATATTTGGATTGTTTTTGCCATTAGCTCTGTACCTGTTTTCGTATGGGCTATTATTAACAATCTCAATAATTCACTCTATGTCACCCACTACTCCTTAACGGAAATTGGTACACTGTTAATTGGAGCTAGCTTCATAGCCATTTTACATACTATTTTCGCACTATTTGGTGCAGCTTTTGCTATTCTTTTTCGTAGGTTTACAAAATAATGTTACACCAACAGAAAGAAGTTGACTCAAGTATCTGAGACAACTTCTTTTATCACCAATTATACCCATTCATAAGCTCAACATCCCCTAGCATTTCATTAGAAATACCTTCTAAATCTTGAAGCATCCATAGTTGCTTTGTTGGTCCTGTTACAACAGCACCATATGCTTGAAATCCATTCTTTTTAATATAATCATAGCGTTCTTGCAAATGGCTTAAACCGAGAAATCCTTCGTAATAGCTTTTCTTTTCAGTTAAAAGTTTTTTCATACTTTCTAGCATCCAACGTTGGCTATCATTCACATTATATGATATTTCCTCTGCTTGCGATATATGTGAATAATCATCACTAACTTTTAAGCCTCCTGATAACCCGATTCTATCATAAATTGTAATTGTACCACTGGAGCGGCCAGAAGCAGTTGGTTCAAAGGATTTAAACTCACCTGTATATAATGGCATCCAAACGATTCGGACTTCGTACGGAGCAAGCATTTTTACCAATTCTATAGGCTCTTTAAATGTTGAAGTCGAAAATGCCATTTCCGCTACAGCTCCCTCAGGTAACTTTTCCAACACCTTCCATACATTGTTGTTAAGATGAGATGAGGTTGCTTTTCCCGTCACAGGATCTTCGGGTAAATTAAAATTAAATTGTTGTGATGTATTTGTCGACGGTAAGTCCATACTCTGAGATGAATTAGAATCCAATATAGATTTTTCAACATGCATTTCGCCGACTTCTACCTTTTCCTTTCCTACCTGCTTCTCTAGAGGATAGCTAAATTTTTGCGTCAGAAACGGTGTTATTTCAGCAGGCGAACCCATAGAATATTGACCTTTCATATTTGGATGTAGCCATTCAAGTACCATTAAAGAATTATAAGCATGTTTAAGATCTGGACGCGTTTTATCAAAAACGATGGACACCCCTGCTATATAGAGAGCATAAATAATGAAGCATATTAGCAATATACGTAGTACTCGAAATGTTAACGTAAAACGGTATTTTCTTAAAACCTTTTTTTCATTCTCCTGCGACCACTCAGCCATGTTGAAAACCTCCATTCTTTTTCACTATTTCCTCCAACCTTTTGCGAGCACGATGCAAAAGTATTTTCACCTGCCCCTCAGAAAGCTCTAGTGCCTCCTGCAATTCTAAGTAGGTGAATTGCTCATATTCACGTAAATATAAAATCGTTCGGTAATTTTCAGGCAAAAATTTCAGCAACGTCTGTACATCTTCTGATACTTCCTGCATTAAAAACTCCTCTTCTGGTAACCCATAAGGACTAAGCATTTCATCTTTCCAAAATAAGTGTGCGAACGGAATAGTCCTTCGCCTTTTCTGCTTACGCCATTCATCTAAATACGTGTTCCGCGCTACTTTGAATAACCATGCTCTCACATCCTCCTCTTTATAAAACGATAGCGAGACCGTAGCTCGTACAAATGTTTCTTGCACTAAATCTTCCGCTATATGTACCGACCCAGACATCTTCAGCAGAAAATAATATAACGATTTCGCGTATTTTTCATAAAGTTGCTCAAGCTCGTTTTTCCGCTGTCTGTCCATGCCATCCCCTCGCTTTGCAATTCCACAAGTAAAACGTATATCTTTTCTAAATGTTACAGTAATTTACTAAATTTTTTTAAAAATAAAAAAGAGTCGATTTAGAATAGCCTTCCAACTTCAAGTTTGGAGCGCTTCCTATTACGACTCTTTTTACAGTAATTATGCTTTTTTAACGAACTCTGACTTTAATTTCATTGCACCAAAGCCATCGATTTTACAATCAATATTGTGATCGCCTTCAACGAGACGAATGCTTTTCACCTTTGTCCCAATTTTTAGCGTTGAAGAACTACCTTTCACCTTTAAATCCTTAATAATTGTAACGGAATCACCGTCCGCAAGTAGATTGCCATGAGCATCCTTTACGATTAACGTATCTGTCTCCTGCTCCGTTACATCCGTGCTCCACTCATGTGCACATTCTGGACATACAAAGTTCGATCCATCCTCATATGTGTATTCAGAATTACATTTTGGACAATTTGGATAAGCTGCCATTTCCGCTTCCTCCTTTTACTTTTTTGCCTAGATCAATTTCACCTTGGCGTAATTGCGTCTGGATTTTGAATTGTGCCCGCACAATTCATTCCTTTGAAAATCCATGACATCCGCCGGAGGCTATATCTTCATTCAGTAGGGATTTGGACACCCACTGAAAGGGAATCAAAACTGCATTCATCTCACCCTGTTGAGATGTGTAGCCTTCTACTGAATGAAGGTAAACCCTATATATACTCCTTTATCTTTACATACAAGCCCTATTAAGTAAAGGTTGTTCGTATTTTTCGTTCGCATTTGTGAAAAGTATATGAATCTGTTTCATGCATTTGTCGCCATTTTCATTCTGGATTTGTATGATTTGGGACACTTGTCCATTGACTTTTTTGTACAAACCATCTTACTTGCAAGTTTGTTTATCATGCCTTATTATATCCTTAAAGGCTGCATTGTTCGTATAATATTAAGTTTTAACCTTTAAGCTGTAAAAGGGAGTTTTATTATTGGAGTTGGAATGACGGGCCTCACACCAAGGTGCATGAGGATAAGCAGGAAAGCTTCTGCGAACACCCACTTTGAGGAGTGGTGGTTTAAAACTTTCTATAATAACTACGGCATACGCGGCTTTTTAATTTAATCATACAGCCACTTGGCTTTGAAGCATTTCTCTCATAGTGAAAACTTTGGGGGATTTTTTGTTTGAGCAATAACTTTGGGAGAAAGTTGGGAGAAATAAGTTTTCTAACGTATACGATGCTCACCTAATATTATTTACCTCTTTTGCTTCTCAATTCTAACATTTCTTTTCTAAATGCAGCTTCTTCTTCTAGGGAAATCTTACCAGTTTCCGCTCATCCTTTTTCTCTTTCATTTAATTCTTAACCCCTTAATTGTACTTGAATTTTTTGATAATGGAATTTATTCATCATTACCTACTCTCTAGACAACATTACTTATAATTCTCCGTTCTTTAACTCCCATGAAAGAACTAAATCCCATCTTTCATTTTCTGTGGTGAAGAGCTTATTTTCGCGCTTCATGGATGGATAAAGGGGGCAGTTTAGAAGAAACGTGGATTTTGTTGGAATTTATGCAATAATAGAAATATTAAAACATAATTCAGGGAGGTTTTTATGCAAACTGCAATACCAGCTACTTCTATGTTTCTAATTATCGGATTGTTCATTTTAGTTCGTAGAATCCGTTCTATGTACAAACCAGCCAAAGGCAGAGGAGTGCGAATAATTCTTCCTCTTCTATTTTTAACACCAGGATTTTCATTTTTTCTAAACGCTTCTGGGCACGTCACATACCTTCAATTATCTGTAGCAATTCTTTTAGGAGTGGGGTTTTCTATTCCTCTTATTTTATGGTCAGATTATGAAATAAGAAATGATGGTTTAATTTATGCTAAGAAAAGTCCTGCTTTTATAATTACTTTCGCCATTATGATTGCTTTACGTTATTATTTTCGACAACATATTTCTACTATTGAACCAGGTACACTCAATATGCTAATTTTCTTACTTGTTATTTGTTATTTATTTCCTTGGAGAATAGCTTGCTATATAAAGTATAAAAAGGTTCTTAAACTAAAAATACAATCAGTCTCTAACACCCTCCAAAATGAAACAAGAAGTATTAGTTTGTGAATAAATGCACTTAAACTCCCATGAAAGAACTTAATCATCTTTCATTTTCTGTGGCGAAGTACTAATTTTTGTGCTTCATGGATGGCTAATGGGGAGTTATAATCACTTAATTTCCTACACTCACATCTACATATACTTTTATTGAACGGGCATATACACTAATTCGGATATGTTCTTACTTACAAAGTAATAAACAAAGCAATTAGTCAGTAAAGAAGATGAAGAAATAAATGCTCTATTCTCTATTCACTGTTTCTTCTATATATAATGATTTATTCGATTTATTGCTTAAAAGCTCTAAGTAAATTGAAATCATATCTACTGGAAACGTAGCTATCATTGACGATGTACAAGTTCATATTGCACTTGAAATTAAAGCAGGTATTTAGATATCTAAGATCATGGCCAAAACTACCTCTATACATATAGCTAAATAGGAAAAGGACATGTATGATATTGGTGATTAAATTTGAGAATTGAAGGATTTATTAGATGATGAGTTATTTACCCAGAAAGAATTTGACCCGAAGAAAAAGCAATTGTTAGGGATATAAAATAAAACCAGGCGCTCATATGAGTACCTGGTTATTTTAATGGTTGGTTGAATTTATTACTTTAATTTGAAACTTGTGTTTTCTTAAACATTGAAATTAATGCCACACCAGCTAATGACACAATACCTAAGAAGAATAATAAAAGTCCAATTGGAATTAAGAAGAAAGGTTCTTCTAAAGTGCCATCTATAGCTACTTTACTTCCAATGATAGCTTTTGCAATTAAACATATTACTCCTAAAAGTATTGGTGTAGATGCGATTACATATTTCATTTTCATAATATCTTCCTCCATTAAAGTTAGTTTAATTATTTTTTTGATATTCCAAAATATCACCTGGCTGACAGTCTAATACTTCACATATTTTTTCTAAAGTTGAAAATTTGATAGCTTTTGCTTTTCCATTTTTTAAAATTGAGACGTTTGCCATTGTGATACCAAGTCTTTCTGATAGTTCTGTAACACTCATTTTCCTTTTAGCTAGCATTACATCAAGATTAACTATGATGCCCATGTTACACCTCAAATCGTTAATTCATTATCCTCTTTAAGTTCACTTGCTTTACCCATCAAATAAGAAAGCAAAGAAGTAAATACAGAAATAACTACTGCAAAAAATAGAATAAGCAAAAGAATCATTAAAAGATTAGTATTGTAGTTCCCACTAATAAATATATAAAGCAATGCGATAACATATAAAACTCCTTCTGTCATTGCTAAAACGCTTATACGCATTAACCTTTTTGCATTTTTTAATGTGAAATCGTTACCTAAATTAATGTCTGAACAGATACTCCAGCCTATACATAAAGCATAAAAGTAAGGAATGCCAGTTATCCAAATAAACGCAATAAAAGGTTTATATAATTCTTTTAAGGAATGAGAATCTGACAATATACCCTTCCCTGTTTCTGGTCCAACATAGATACAGAATAATAAACCAAATACCCAGCAGAAAAAAATAATAATTTTTAACCACTTTGCTAATTCCTTATGTTTCATGATTCACCGCCTTCTCAACTTTCTTATGTTAGAATAATCGACAGCACATCCTTAGTCAATATTTTTTTATCGCAAAACGATAAATTTTTATTAATTCACTATAAATGACCATTATTGGTATACAGACAAAAAGCCCTGATTTTAAATTAAATAATACCTGGAATTTAAAATTTTTCGGATATAACATCTGTTACCTATGCTAATTTAGCTCTTACCTGAAAATGTACCTGTTCTAACACGGCATAACTGCCATCTAGCTCGATATATGCACCCAGCGAAAACGATGTTTACCCGACTACTTGCTTATTTAGGATGATATTTTTTTATATCGAGATAATGAGTAAATTAAGAGAGATAGCAGAAACATTAGGAAATCAGTCTTAAGGCTGAGAAGTAGCACCGCCTAAAGTTTGTTTCCAGTAAAAAGGGAAAGTGTTACAATTAAAAAACAATAATCGGAGCATTAAATTCATCATCTGGGGTGACATTTATTAAGAGCGTTTCTATCTCATTATCTTCGTTCTTAGGCGACTCTCTTCATGACCAACATCCTTTCCCACAAAACGGCACATCGGACGCCTCTGGAAAGTGCCTCGCCAGAAAGGAATCATTCCCAAGTTGCGGTAGCAAACCAAATCCAATTATGAATAAAAAGGAGATATTTATTTTGAGTATGAAAATATGGTGGGCTATAAATATTGTATGGCTATTCATTTTTGCTGCTGGGGCCATATTTATTGGCGTAAGAGAAGTTGATTACGCAGGGGTAGTTCAAACTCCTGAAGTTAGAATGGTCTCATTCATTGTTTTGGGTATTGCATTTTTGATTGTTGTACTATTTCAACTAATCCTACTCATTTTTATTCATTTTCTTAGAAAAGGTACAACCAATAATTCAATAAAAAGACTATCTTAACAACGGTGGTCTTTGTAGTTTTCTAAGTCACTTAAAGTGGCTTTTTTTAGGTGAAGTTAAAATGCCTAATGTTGTTGGACCGATGATCATTAAACTCCCCCCCTCTATTCTTCCACTAAACTGTTCCTTTAGTAAACGCTCACTTTAATCATAAAAAAACTGCACCCCAATAGATGTGTCTATCAATTGGAGTACAGTCAACTGCTTCTTTTTTATTAATTAAATAACCAAACCAACAATTGTAGCTGTTAAGATACTAACAAGTGTTGCTCCGTATAACAACTTTAAACCAAAACGAGCAACTACATCTCCTTGCCTTTCATTCAAACCTTTTACTGCTCCGGCAATAATACCGATCGATGAAAAGTTTGCAAAGGATACAACAAATACAGAAATAATGCCCAGTGTATGCGCACTCATAGACTTAGCTACTTCTTTAAGGCTTGCCATTGCAACAAATTCATTCGTTACTAATTTGGTTGCCATAATTCCTCCGGCAGAAACAGCATCTGCCCATGGTACACCCATTAGGAAAGCTATTGGTGCAAAGATATAACCTAAAATATCTTGGAAGGATATACCGAAAATCATATCAAATACTGAATTGATTAAATCCATTAATGCTACGAAACCGATAAGCATAGCTCCAACAATGACGGCTACTTTAAATCCATCCATGATATATTCTCCAAGCATTTGAAAGAAAGTTTGCTTATTTTCATCTTCAATCGCTAAGATATCTTCACTTTCTTCTACGCTATACGGATTAATGATTGAAGCAATAATAAATCCACCAAACAAGTTCAAGACAATCGCCGTTACAACATATTTTGGTTCAATCATCGTCATATATGCTCCAACAACTGACATAGAAACAGTTGACATTGCTGATGCGCATAATGTATACATTCGCTGTGGAGTAATCTTATCTAATTGTTTTTTTACAGTAATAAATACTTCAGATTGACCTACCATTGCTGAAGCAACAGCATTATATGATTCCAATTTCCCCATACCACTTACTTTACTTAAAAATAACCCTATCCACTTCATGATGAATGGGAGAATTTTAAAATGCTGTAAAATACCTATCAATACAGATATAAAAATAATCGGTAATAACACATTTAGGAAGAAGGAATACTCTCCTTTATTCGCTAAACCACCAAAAACAAAAGTTACACCCGTACTTGCATAAGACAATAAATGATCAAATACATTTGTAAATCCTTTGATTAGAACATAACCAAACTTCGTATTTAGCAGTAATGCTGCAAATATAAATTGAATGATTAACATAATAATTATGTTTTTATATTTTATTTCTTTTTTGTTTTTACTCATTAACAGAGCTAAACCAAAAACAAGTAGCAATCCACAAATGGATATTAAGTATCTCATGAGTTCCTCCATAAATAATATTGATAATATTTTTGCACGTTCGATATCCGAAACTACAAATCCTTCTGTCACTCATTATGTTCCATTATTGAAACTTGAATAAAACAGCTTTAGATCTTAAAACTGAAAATATGTAGATAGTCAGACGTCAGACAAATCACTTCACTATACATTGTTTTCACTAGCAATTCAATAGTTAAAGGAAAAAAACTCCGCGAAAAGTGTATACGCTTACAAGATTATCGTTTTATAAAAAAAGACCATCATAATGGATGGCCTCAGCTTACTACAAGTTTTTGTAAACTTTATTCAAATTATACTGATGTATAAAGATTTATTGCTCGCAAAAAAGAATTATAACCTTCCTTCTTTTTGTATAATTCACCTCCAATTTGCGCATATATGGTAGTAACAAGGGAGGTTATTACATTGAAGAAGTTATTTTATCTGTTTTTATTAGCCACACTATTATTATCAGCTTGCGGGAAAAATACTGCTCCAAAGGAAGTTGCCGTCGATAAAAATACTTCCGTTCAAGATATAGTAGGAGCTATCGTTAAAAATAAATTCACTGTTGAAGAAAAGAATGGTAACGTATCAATCTCCATACAGGATACAGATGTGAAAAAAGGTATGAAAAATCAAATGTTGAAGGATTCCACTAAAATCTTTGCAGAGCTGTCAAAGCTAAAAAGTATTAAAACTGCAGCTATTAACTGGTATGCTCCGTTAACGAAACCTAATGGGAACAAATCTATGACAGAGCTATTAAATATTTACTTTAGCGAGGAAGATTTTAGAAAGGCTAATTGGGCAAACTATACCCAGCTAGATATTGAATCCATTGCCACTCATTATCATGAAAATGCTGCTTTAGGACAATAGAATATTCCAATCACAAGATACCCCTCCATGTATAATAGAGGGGTATCTTTTTTATTGCCCATTCTCTGAACATACATATTAATTGTTTCAGACTAAAGTGCTTGTTTGATTTTGTATTAAAAGCTGCGATCACATACCACGCAGGGTATTAAAACTTAAAAAAACGAGCCCACAACAATGTAAGCTCGTACCTCTTATTTATTTAAATACCCTCTGTGCTCATTAATACAAGACGCCAGCCATCAGGGTCTTCAATTGTGACACCTTTTTCAGCCCAATATTGATTTTCTGGTTCTACCTCAGGGAAGCCCATTTGCAATAAGCGTTCCGCAATACGTTGTATGGTTGAACGATTTGGAATATACAATACAAGCAGGTTATCCTTTGTTGGTGCTGGGCAAGGACTTCCTTCAATATGCTCTGTAAATTCTAAATGATAGCTAGCATTCGGCAGACCAATCATGATACCATTGTAGCCTTGATGACCTGAAAATGAGCCGATTTTTTCTAACCCTACGCCTTCGCAATAAAATTCTTCAATTTCCTTTAATTTATCAGTTGGCCTAGCAACGCGCACCTGTGCCACCTGTAATTCATCTGACCATTGTTGTCTCATCGTTATTTTTCTCCTTTTCTACCATTGTATAATCGAAAAACAGAGCTAGAGAACGGCCAATAGTCTGAAAAATCATAATCAACCTACATGCTCGTCCGAAATACCCGCGCTTGAAGGCAAAATACCCGCGATGTTGGTTGAAATACCCGCGGAATCCATGTAAATACCCGCGAAGCGACAATATTACTTTAAAAAATCACAAATTCTATCTGCAATTGCTAACGGATTCTCTTTTTCTAAATAATACTCCTCAGCTGGCCAATATCTTCTTTGATACTTACTTAGTCTTGCTTGAAAATCTCCAATATAGACATCTCGTTGTAATACTCTTTCCTCTCGAAATGTTCGAGGGATGTCTATAAATAAACGATAATCATAAAAGGTTCTCCATTCCTGCCTTAAAAGAAATATTCCCTCGATAAAAAGAATACTATTTGTTTCTAATTTTATCTTTCTATCGTTAACGGTATCTGCTGATTGATTATAAAACGGTAGTTGAAGTTGTAAATTATTATTATGTATTGGTAAAAGAATATTATTTTTAATAACTTCAATATCCCATTGTAAATAATAGTATTCATACCATTCAGCGTGACCAGTATCATAGCGTTTATTTCTCTCTACAATATGATTATCTATTTGGATTAATTTTACAGAGCAGATAGATTGTAGTTCCTTCGCCAGTTCGTAAGCTATAGTAGACTTTCCTGCACCACCCAATCCATCAATCGCGACAATGAATGGTCTCTCTTTAGCAGACCTCGTTTTAAATTGCTTTATAATATCGCATTTTAGTTCTTGTATATCCATTGATTCACATCCCTAATGAAAAATAACCAGCTCTATCACAGAACTGGTTACATTAATTTATCCCGCATTAACTGCCCGTAAGCGCTCGATCGAAGTTTCACTTTATACCGTTAAGGCGACACTAAAGGAAGCAGCTGTCTTCTCTTTTATTTCCTCTAAAGTGACACCCTCTGCTAATTCTATAAGCTGCATTCCTTCCTCTGTAAAGTCGAAAACAGCCAAATCTGTAATTAATCTATGCACAACGCCTTTGCCCGTTAACGGAAGCTCACATTGTTTTTTTATTTTTGACTCACCGTTTTTATTGACATGCTCCATCACGACGACTACCCTTTTTGCCCCGACTACAAGGTCCATGGCGCCTCCCATACCTTTCACCATTTTCCCTGGAATCATCCAGTTCGCAAGGTCACCCGTTTCAGATACTTCCATGCCACCTAAAATAGCAAGATCGATATGACCTCCGCGAATCATGGCAAATGATTCGGCACTATCGAAGAAGGAAGCGCCAGGAACTGCAGTTACTGTTTCTTTACCTGCATTAATTAAATCAGGGTCGACCGCTTCTTCTGCTGGGTATGGGCCAATGCCAAGAAGTCCGTTTTCTGATTGTAAAAGGACGTCATAATCAGCCGGAATTGCATTGGCCACTAGCGTTGGAATGCCAATACCTAAATTGACGTTCATGCCATTCTGTATTTCTTTTACCGCTCTATTTACTATTCTTTGTCTTGTATCAGCCATCACGCATCCCCCTTTTTCATCGTCAAACGCTCGATACGCTTCTCATAATTGCCACCTAGTAAAACGCGTTGCACGAACACTCCCGGCGTATGAATATGATCTGGATCCAGCTCTCCAACTTCAACAATTTCCTCTACTTCTGCAATCGTAATTTTCCCTGCCATTGCAGCTAGTGGATTAAAATTACGTGATGTTTTCCTGAACACTAAATTTCCTAGCTTGTCTGCCTTCCACGCTTTGACAAGTGCAAAATCTGCGACAATTCCTTTTTCTAAAATATATTCCTTGCCATCAAAAACCTTTACTTCTTTCCCTTCAGCAATTGGCGTTCCAACCCCAGTAGCCGTGTAAAAGCCAGGAATTCCGGCTCCGCCAGCTCGCATACGCTCCGCCAATGTACCTTGTGGTGTCAATTCTACTTCAAGCTCCCCACTTAAAAATTGCTGCTCAAAAATTTTATTTTCACCTACATAGGATGCAATCATTTTTTTAATTTGTTTATTTGCTAATAAAAGCCCTAAGCCCCAATCATCCACACCACAGTTATTACTGACAACTGTTAAGTCTTTTGTTCCCTTTTGCACTAGCGCTGTAATTGATTTTTCAGGAATACCACATAGCCCGAAGCCCCCTACTGCTAGTGTATCTCCATCTTTAATATCAGCGACGGCTTCCTCAAACGAATTCCACACTTTCCCTTCCCTCATATCAAAACCCCCTAAATTTGCTCACTTATTAAGAAAAATTCTACCTTAATACTATTTTATAAGTAAAGGGATTAATTGGAATACTATTTATTCTAAAATTGCATAAATTAATTTTCAGAACGAATTGTATTGAGTAGCTGCTTCAATGCAAAAGATTGATATGTATTCTTCTTCGTAATAACACCTAAGCGCCATGGCATGTCAAAATTAGATAATGGAATAATTTTTACATTTTTATTCGTCTGCTTTGCGGCAATTGAATATGGTAAAAGCGTCACTCCTAAATTCGAGGATACTAGCTCCACTATTAAATCCCACTGCGAGCTCTTATAGCCGATTATTGGTGTAAATCCTACACTTTTACATGATTTAATGACATAATCATGCAGTGTGAATTCCTCTGTAAAGATAATGAATGTTTCATTTTTTAAATCTTGTAATAAAATATGTTCTTGCTGTGCTAATGGATGGGATTCATTAATAAAAACAAAAAATTGGTCTTCCACAAATGATTGGACAGAAAATTTCCTTTCATCTGTCGGTATAACAACAATCCCCATATCAACATCGCCATTTTCTACTAGTGTTCCGATCATTTTAGCTCCACGTTCCACTAGCTCTAAATGTACCTTTGGATATTGTTTATGAAACTTCCTAGCGATTTCAGGGAAAAATAGAGTACCAATCAACGGCGGAATTCCTAATTTAATAGTACCTGTTTCGATATTCGATAAATCATCCAGTAAAATATGTAAATCGTGTACAGAACGCATTATTTTTTGTCCTTGTTTATAGACAATACTACCTGCATCTGTTAATTCTACGTTACGTGTAGATCGGTTTAATAACTCCACATGAAGAGTATCTTCCAACTTTTTAATGCTTTTGCTTAATGAAGGCTGTGACACAAAAGATTCACTAGCTGCCTTTGTAAAACTCCCATGCTCAACAACAGTCATAAATGCTTTTAAATCTCGCAACTCCATATAGATCCCCTTATTTATTCTAATTTGTTATAAAAAGTATTCCAAAATCCCTTATTTAGTAATAAATTCTCCTCATTTTCTATGAATCCTTCTTCTAGATAAATATCTAAGACAAATACAATAGCGACAACGTTTCCCCATGATGCCGATAATATTTAACTAAGCAATATTCGCGAATAACAGCCACAAAAAATTTCTAATGAACATACCTTCTATTTATTCACTTTTTTCTCAGCCGGACTTGTTAACTTCTTTATTCCGTCAGGCGGTGGACAATGGGCAGTTCAGGCTCCTATTATGCTAGATGCTGCAACAACTCTAGGTGCCGACTATGCTAAAACAGCTATGGCTATCGCTTGGGGAGACGCTTGGACAAATATGATTCAACCATTCTGGGCACTGCCAGCCCTTGCAATCGCCGGTTTAAAGGCTAGGGATATAATGGGCTTCTGTTTATTCGTTTTAATCTTTACAGGCATTATTATTAGCATCGGCTTACTTTTCATCTAAATATCGAGTATTAAACTTCACGGAATGCAATACACATATTTCCGTGAAGTTTTTATGTGCACTTTGAACGAAGCTAAATTGAACTTTTACGGGCAGGTTGAAGAAGGAATTTTCACATTTTTACTTGAATATATCAATAAAAAAACTATAGATGGAGGGCTGTTTATGGCATTAGTTTCAATCTTTACTGTTGGTAGGCTAAACCATCCCTATGACCACCCGATCTCTCGTGAATTTTATCAAGTGGGAAATGAAGTATACCATCAGGCAACTAAATCAGGACTTATAGAGGCTTTTTCACCTGAAGGCGTCCCTTTCCCCGAAGAAACTGTAAAGGGAAAGGGTTCTCCTATTCTTACGCTAACAGTATGGAGAAATCTTCAATCCTTATATCGCTTTACCTATTCAGGACAGCATATACAAGCATTACGAGATAGAAGCAAATGGATCGAGCCATATCCAGAGAAACACCTTTCTTATGTAGTTTGGTGGACAGAAAAGGTGAAGGATGCCTCATGGGAGGAGGCATTTAAGAGATACAACTATTATATTCAGCATGGTCCAACTTTTTTTGCATTTGATTTTAAGCATACATTTGATGAAAAAGGGGAAAGGTTCTTGATTAAGTAGCAGGGGACCACTCTGGAGGGAGTTGTGAAGTATTACACTTAAACTATCGAGGTGCGTTAGTTGAACAACAAAAACATTCGTTGTGGTAAATGAGATTATTTGTTGTAAAAAAGGATAGATGAATACAGGTATTCTTCCTGTTTATCTATCCTTTTTTAGACCTATAAAATGTGTGACATTGTATTCAGTTATTTAATTCATAACAATTTTAAATATTTTTTGATATTCAATAAAATTTTAGTGGGCTTTTTCAAATGCTAGCTTAATGCCAAAGCCAATTAATACGGCACCTGTCAATCCTTCGATAACAGCCTTCGTCGTTGGCTTTTTCATAAATGCGCTAATTTTATCCAACAAGTAAACATAAAACACAAACCAAAATCCTGTTAATGCTGTATAAATAAGTCCCATTATAAGAAACGGCATAAATGTACCGCTCTTGCCATCTACAAACTGAGGTAAAAATGTTAGAAAAAATACAGCCACCTTAGGGTTTGTAACGTTCGTTAAAAAGCCTTGCTTAAAACAAGATTGCTGCGAATATTTATGATCAATTTGGGTCTCGTCTTGCACAACAGGAGACTGCGTACTACGTATTGCTCGTAATGCCCATAAGATTTTGACACCTAAATAACACAAATAAACCGCTCCGACGTATTTTAAAATGGCAAATACATATGCTGACTTTACAATAATCGCAGAAAGTCCAACAACAGCAGCAAAAGTATGAATCAATAATCCACAGCACGAACCGAGTAAAGTCTGCAAGCCCCCCTTTCTGCTTACGGTAAGTGTATTTTTTGTTGCGATCGCCGTATCTGGGCCAGGCAAAATAATTAATAAAATACACATTAATAAAAAGACAGATACATTCACCATTCTAATACCCTCCTTTTAGTCAGAAAATTATAAAAATAATTTTAACATATGTACTGCTACACAAAAAGATGTGATAAAAATTTATCCAAAGTATTTATAATTGACATATAACCTTAAGGTGTTATATATTCATAACACCTTAAGGTTATATTTTTGAAAAGGAGTTCATTTTAAATGACTGAAAAACTAGAGAATATTGTTAAAACAGTTACACTCAATGCACCGATTGAAAAAGTATGGGAAACGGTAACTGACTCTAAAAAGATTGCTTCTTGGCTTATGCCAAATGATTTTAAGCCAGTTGAAGGTCATGAATTTACAATACAATCACCGTTTGGCCCTTCACCATGTCGAGTAGAACAAGTAGATGCCCCACATTTTGTTCGTTTTGCTTGGGATACAGATGGATGGTTTATCACTTTTGAACTAAAAGAAATTGGTGAGCAAACAGAGTTTACGTTAACACATGGTGGCTGGAAAGAAGCTTCGCATATCATTCCTAAAGCTAACATGCCTGCTGAAGCTATTCGTACAACAATGGAGGGCGGCTGGACAATGCTTGTCGGCAAAAAATTAAAAGAAGTTGTGGAATCACAATGACACAGCTTGCTGTAAAGTATGATGTTTTTCAAGCAATCGCTGATCCAACAAGACGTCATGTCCTACAGCTACTTGCCTCAAGTGATAAACCCATCTCACTTATTTCTGAGAATTTTTCTATAAGCCGAACTGCTGTCGTGAAGCATTTAAAAATTTTAGAACAGGCTGAGCTAGTTTCTGCTCAGAAAAAGGGCCGAGAAAAAATTTACACATTACATGCCGAAAAACTAAAAGAAATCGAAGACTGGCTACAATACTTTGATTTATTTTGGGATAATAAATTGGCACAGTTACAAAGTATTTTTGAACTTGAACAAGATTAAAATAGCAAGGAGCTGTCCCCACTATTAGGACAGCTCCTCGTTTAATAAAGATAAAATAATCCACCATTTATAATTTCTATTTTAATTTTTGTATCATATTGTTCCTCTAATGCCTTCTTTTCAATGTCATAGCATTCCGGTTTGTCATCTTCCTCCTCATAAAAATAATCGAGTACTCGCTGATCACGTTGCCATCGTATTTTTGCTTCAGTCGCCCATGAATGGTCATCTTGTTCAATGATCTTTTCAACGGTAGCATTTAATCTTTCAAGTGCTCTATAGGGCTTAATGATAGATTGAACATGAAAAGCATTGTCTGCTGGAACAGTGTCAAATTCGGATGCATATATAGTCTCGTGAAAATCCTCTTTTATTATCCCAGTTAGCAAGTTTATGCCAAATGAATAAAGCATTTCTTTCGTTCGGTCGCAGCAATACGACACTTTAAAATTAACACCAAGCCAAGGAGTAAGGATAACCTGCCCTATTGCGTTATCCACCTTTTCAAAAAGCTGAACATAAGCTCCTAGCTCCCTAGTTGCTTGAAAAAGCTGGTTCATTCTCGGAGAACCGAAATGAATAGCCTCGCCATAAAGGCTTCCAGCTGATGCTGTTTGATTTGTAATGAAAGTTACTTGGGCTGGATTGGGCTCGCTATTTGTAGCTTCAATGTATTGCCAATAAAAAGGGCGATTCATTATTCTTTTATCAATATCAACTGTTAATTGTACTGTAAGATAATGATGATCTTCTCCTAAAATAGGGCAATTATTTTCGTTAAAAAATTGTCGTAAATAACTATGAACTTGCTGTGGATACATGGTACTACTCCCTTACACTATACAGATTCTTTGAAATTAGATAGAATCGCATCTAAGTCGCCTACTACCTTTTCGAAAACATCAATTTTCGTATGAAGTAATGCTAATATGTTCTCTTCAATCGTATTGGCAATAGCCAAATTATAAATATGAACATCATGCTCTTGCCCTAATCGATGGACACGACCAATCCGTTGCTCTAGCTTCATAGGGTTCCAGGGCAAATCATAGTTAATGACATGATGACAAAATTGAAGGTTAATCCCCTCACCACCTGCCTCTGTTGCAATTAGAACCTGTGCCCTTTCCTTAAAAAGATGCTTCATATAATCACGTTTGCTTTTATTATATTTACCGTTAAACAAGACACTCGTTATTCCGTTAGAATGTAAATACCATTGCAAATAAATTTGAGTAGCTCTATACTCTGTAAAAATAATCACTTTATCCTTGGCCTTTTCGATTATTTCAAGTGTCTTTTCCGCCTTTGAATTCACTTCTAGGGCCATTAATTTTGCTAGTATTTCTTCAATTTCTTGTGATTGTGCATTGTCTTCAAGCATTTTAGATAATGTTAAAGCTGTTGCTTCTTTGCTACTACACATTTCCTTCTGCAATGTAATCATTGAAAAAGAGCCTGTATTTTGAAGCGTTCCGAGCAGATTATAAATTTCCTCTTCTTCCTTCGTAAATCGGATAGGAACAATTTGAACACGGCGATTTGTCCATTCAATACCCGTATCCTCTCTCCTATTCCTCACCATCACCTGATTCACTAATTCCTTTAAATAATCATTATGCTCTAAATCATGCTTACTTGCCGAGAATGCAGATTGAAATGTATCATAATTGCCTAGATGACCAGGCTTAAGTAAAGAAATAAGATAAAATAATTCAAAGACATCGTTTTGAATCGGTGTTGCCGTTAATAATAAACAAAACTTTTTCTTTAAACCTTGTACGAATTCATAAATTTGAGTTTTATGATTTTTTAATTTATGAGCCTCATCGATAATAACCATGTCGTAATCTTGCTCATAAATGCGCTCTTTGTGAGGGCTTTTCTTAGCCGTATCCATACTCATAATAAGGACATCGTAGCGCTCAATCGGAACATTTTTTTTATAGGCTATTGCCGGAATGTGAAACTTTATATTTAATTCTTCAATCCACTGATTAATAAGAGATGCCGGAGCTAATATTAATGCTCTTTTAACGAGTCCTCGAATCAGATATTCCTTTAAAATTAAACCCGCTTCAATTGTTTTACCAAGACCCACCTCATCAGCCAGAATCGCTTTTCCATTCATACGTTCAATAACCGTTTCCGCTGCTTCCAACTGATGCTTAAGTGGCTTTAAATTTGGTAAATATTTTGTCGCCTGTAAACCTGTGAAATCAGTAATTAACTTCATTTTCACAATGTCATAATTCATCTTGTACAATGTCCAACTATCCCACTTTTCAAGATGATTTAGTTTATTTATAAAGCCTTCTTCCCATTCGGACGACCTTTCTATTTTCATGATCATCACCTCATACCATTATTTCTAGTTTAGGTTGTCCAAAAAAGAGAAAGCTATGTTAAGGTTTTGCGAAAGAAAATCACCTGCTGAATTTTTTCTATCAGTCATATCAACATTAGCGTAGAACTTTTAGTTATTACCATATTTGAACGAATATAAAAGTGATGCGAATACCTCTGCTGTCTCTTCGCTTGCGCACAGGTAAAAGCATTGCTGACGTTTCGTTGTATGACTAAAATTAGCATGACAAACCAGAGATATATTCTTGGCGAAGTGGTTGATTGTAGTGGAGGCTGGGTGACTCCTTGGGGATCAGCAATAGAGGAACGAAGGCTAAAACCATCACATCCTGTGATAACGCCTACGTGACCAACATCATGTTGGCCCGAGACCCTGCAGCGAAGCGGATGTTTTCTGTGCGAAAGCGTAGTGCCAACGTAGCGGCAGCAAATGTTTTATCTGTGCGAAAGCGTAGCGACAGCAATAAAAGCGCCCAGTCAGAACGGAAATCAACTACTCGTTTTGCAAAAGAGCACTACGCAAAATCCAACCCCTTTTTAATCAAATAAAAAAGCATATAGTACCTTAATTTCGTACAATTTAAAAGGATATTGGTATTAAGATAGTCTTTTTATTCTCTTCCTTTTTTCATACAATTAAAGAAGTATTACTTTCCAAAAAATTACGTTTTTAGAAGGACGAGATTATGCCCCAATTTAATGAAGCTTACATATACCTAGGAGGTTACTATGAATATTCTTGAAGCATTATCAATGTCAATACCTTACATTCATTTAGCTATGAAGGGCGAGGCCATGATGACAGTAGTAGATAAAGAGAGTGAGAGCATTATTACTTATTTACCTGGGAAACGGATAGATGCTGGTTATAAAAATGGACAAAAAATTCACCCAGATGATGCAATCTTATATCTCCCACTTAAAGGCAAAAGTACTGATTCACCTGTCCCAAAAGAGGTTTATGGGGTAGATTTTAACGCATTTTCTTTTCCTGTTCGTGAAAATGGACATATCGTAGGCGCACTAGCCTTTGGATTACCCATTGATCATTCTCTCCAAATGGAGAAATATATTCTTACTATGAATAGTATTATCCAAAACCTACAGGATAAAGTACATACAATCGCCTCTCATTCGGAGGAGCTAGCTGCAACTAGTGAGGAAATTAATAAACAAACACAATTCGCTTTAGAGGACGCTGAAAAAACAAATGGTATTACTGATTTAATAAAAAATATTTCTCGTCAAACAAATCTACTCGGATTAAATGCATCCATTGAGGCAGCGCGAGCAGGCCAGCATGGTGCAGGATTTAATATAGTAGCACAAGAAGTTCGCAAGCTTTCTACTGAGACAACGACTGCTACTGATAGCATTGAATCTTCGCTTCGAAGCATCAATCATAATCTTGAAAATTTAAAACAAAACATGACTCAAATAAATAGCGCTACAAATGAACAGGCACAACTTGTTCAGGACTTTAGTGAAATTATTGATGAGCTAAGCACGCTTAGTACGGAAATGAAAGGTTTTATGTCTACAGTAATGAAATAAAGGCTTATATCAATGGGAAAATCCGCCTCAATTTCTGTGGTTAAATCAAGAGCCACATTAGTTTGAGCGGATTTTTTCTTTCGAAATAACTATACCAGAATAATAAAATAAAACCCAAAAATTTCTAAAATATACGATATGATAACTTTTTGGTACACTATTGAAAAAAGCAAACATGAGGTCAACATGAAAAGAAAGATATTTATTTTACATGAGATTTATGGCATCAATGATTTTATAAAAATGCAAGCTGAAGCATACAGTAACACCAACACTACCGTTGAGTGCATTTCTTTATATTCAGACAATAGAATATTTCCATATGAACAAGAGCAGGAAGCCTATGAGTATTTCATAAATGAAATTGGCTTTGATGCTCCCCTCGAAAAACTTACTGAAAAAATACTGGAAGATACGACACATTATGATGAAGTGCTGTTAATCGGATTTAGTGTAGGTGCAACGTTGGCTTGGAGACTATCAGAACTGCCATTACAGAGAGTCGTTTGTGTTTATGGTTCACGCATTCGCCAATACTTGGATGTAAACCCCTCTTGTCCGACACTTGTTATTTTACCAAGTCATGAGAAAAGCTTTGATGTCCATGAATTAAAGGAAACACTCGATACATTACCAGCTGTTCACACGAGACAATATCTAAGTCAGCATGGTTTTATGGACTTCAATAATCCAAACTATTGTTATGAAAGCTGTTTACAAGCACAGGCTGAAATCACGCAATTTTTTGAAATTAAACAATCAAGGAGGACTAAGTAATGATCCAAAATGAAAGCATGATTATTGACCCCTATATAGAAGGAGGAAATGTAATTTATCCAAACTTTCACCTATCTATGCAGCCAGGCATTATTATAGGCATCCATACTGACGTGTCAAAAATACATACATTAATACAGTGGTTTTCGAAGCAAAGCAATACGTATACACATTTTCGTGAAAATGCCTTGTATGAGCGACTGACAGTTCGAGAATATATCAATTTTTGCTTAAAACTTTTCAATGCTTCTTCTGAAAAGATAGAGAATCTATTAAAATTATTCGCTTTAGTGGAGCAAAAAAACATTAAAATCAGCAAGCTTTCAAATGGAGAAAAGCAACGCTTAAAATTGATTCATACATATCTTAATCAGGCACCGATACAAGTTTTAGAAGAACCGTTCCAAAATATAGATGAATTCTCCAAACAAAAAGTCATTCAGTTATTGGATGTCCTTCAAAAGCAAAATAAAACAGTCATTTTACTATCTAACAATTTTGAGGATTTAATAGTTTCGAGTACAGAAATACATAGACTGGATGCAATGGGCTTACATGCATTAGATGTGAAAGAAGATGAGACAGAACTAGCTTCTCCCTCTCTTGAAAGTGCACCGATTCGACTTGATAAAATACCTACAAAGAAGAACGATAAAATCATTTTATTTAATCCTCCTGAAATCGATTATATCGAAAGTGTTGAGGGTGTTGTTTCGCTATATGTTGCAGGTGAAACCTATCCATGTACATTATCATTAAACGACCTTGAGCAAAAATTGACACCGTTCGGCTTCTTTAGAAGTCATCGCTCTTATATCGTTAACTTACAAAAGGTACGGGAAATCATTACGTGGACTCGCAATAGCTACAGTCTTGCCTTGAACAGCAATGAAAAGACCGTAGTACCTTTGTCGAAAAATAAGCTCGCTGATTTAAAGGAAATACTCGGAATTTAGTAGATTTCCCAGGAAATAAACGACTCCTGTCAGCTGAAATATTGCTCCGCTAAAGGTCATTTTACTGCCTTTCACCTGTAATTTAATGTTGAGGTCCTTATTGTCCCTTATAGTGTAGATATCAACAACAACAACACAGGGAGGTTTTCAAATGAACGCAGTGATCGATGTTCAACATTTGAAAAAAACATTTAATAAGGAAGTAGCATTACGGGATGTTTCATTTACCATTCAAAAGGGAGAAATATTCGGCTTCCTTGGACCAAGCGGCTCCGGAAAAACTACTACTATTAAAATATTAACAGCACAAACTGAAAAAACTGCTGGCGATGTTTTATTGTTTGGCCGCCCAGCAACTGAAATGAAACAAAGTAACAATCGTAAACGCTTCGGTATTTTAACAGATAATAGTGGAATATATACGCGACTTTCAATCGAGGAGAATTTATTACTCTTTAGTAACTTATATCAATTACCTAAATCAGCCATAAAAGAGGCGTTGGATTTTGTTAACTTATACGCTGATCGTAAAAAGAAAATTAGTCAGCTTTCTAAAGGAATGATGCAACGCGTTACGCTAGCACGTGCCATCATGCATAAACCAGAATTATTATTTTTAGATGAACCAACTTCTGCACTCGATCCTGTTAATACACAGCATATTTATAATGGCTTGCGTAAATTAAACGAGATGGGTACGACAATATTTTTAACAACACATGATATGAGTGAAGCAGAAATACTTTGTGACCGTGTAGCCTTCTTACATAAAGGTAAAATTCGAGCAATCGGTGCGCCAAAGGATTTGAAAAAAGAGTTTGGCGATGAATCTATTACAGTCGAATTAAAGAATGGTGCTTGTGAAGTCATTCAAAATGGAGAACAGGATGCTGAAAAACTGTTTCATTGGATGCAATCTAACGAAGTTTCTCGCATTTATACGAACGAGCCAACACTAGGTAATATTTTTATGCAAATAACAGGGAGTGATTTAGTATGAACCTTTCAATGACACGTATTCAGGCTATTTTTATGAAGGATTATAAGGAATTTTCACGTAACTATGCAGTATCCACTATGGTATTAATGCCACTTATTTTAGCATTTGTATACGGTCAAACAAGCGCCAACACTATCATGGCCTATTTCCTTCCAATCAATATGGCATTTTCTATGGTGACTACCTATGTACAATGCAGTTTAATTGCAGAGGAGCAAGAAAAAAATACGCTTCGTAGTCTAATGCTGTCCCCTGCTTCACTTGGCGATATTTTAATTGGTAAAAGCTTGTTTGTCTTTATCGTTACGATAGTAGTTGTAGCAGTAAGTATTTTTATTGTTGGTTATACCCCTGCTAATCTGTTCCTTATAGCAATTGCTTTAATGCTTTCGGCTGTGTTCTATATTGCGATAGGAACATTATGTGGATTATTCTCCAAATCGATTATGGAAGGATCTATTATCGTTCTACCTGTTGTCATTATTTTCTCATTCGGCCCTTCTCTCCTAGCATTATCGGAAGCCTTTCCTTTTTTAAAAATTGCTGAATGGTTACCAAGTTCTCAATTGGTACTATTAGCTGAGGCTTTAGAAGGAACATACACAACAATGGATGTCATTATTCCAATAGCTACAATCATTGTTTGGTCAATAGTAACTTGGATTGTAGTAGGATATATTTATAAAAAAAGAATGGTTGACTAGGACCATTCTTTTTTTAGTATAATAATTTCTTTATCCCAATTTTCCAGTAGTATTAATTAGCAAATGCTGCAAATGTTTTTTCACTTGTGGCCATTCTTGTAGAGTAATGCTGTACATCACTGTATGGCGAGTTGTGCCATCCTTACGCACCATATGATTACGTAAGACCCCCTCCTTTGTTGCACCTAAACGTTCAATCGCCTTTTGGGAACGCACATTTTCATGGTCTGTTTTAATTTGTACACGCTGTAGATTTAATACCTCAAAGCAATATTGTAATAATAAATATTTACAATTTGTATTAATGGCCTTACGCCAAAAAGCAGGTGTAATCCATGTAGTACCTATTTCAAGCCGTTTATGCGTTTCATCAATATCCATAAACCGAGTCGAACCAATGATTTGTCCAGATTTTTTATCCACAATGACAAATGGAAACTCGGTTTTCTCTTGTTTTTTTTCTAATGCCTTGTCCACAAAGTTATTCACATCGACCATCTTCTCAACAGTTGTGGACATATGTGGCCAAATCTCTGGATAACTACCTGCCTCCAATAATCCTTGCGCATCCTCTTGTTGTAATGGCTTCAGTAATACTACCTCATTTTCTAATGCTATAAAATTCATGTTGTTTCACTCCTTTTTTAATATTTAACGGTATTTTTGATATGATATATAGAACCAATTTTCAAAAAATACACCATACCAGGAGGTGCAATATTTTGGAGTTATCGATCTCATTTACTGGAAATGCATCGAAATATGTGCAAATTTACGAAGAATTAAAACAAGCAATATTAAGGAAACAACTACTTGCTCATGAGCAATTACCTTCTAAAAGAGCCCTTGCTAAAACGCTTGATGTAAGTGTCCATACGATTAAGGAAGCTTATGAACAATTACTAGCTGAAGGCTATATCTATAGTAAGGAACGCTCTGGCTATTTTATAGCACCCTTTGAATTCGAATGGGAACAACAGCAAAAGCAGCATCTCTCCACAGCTATAATATCAACTACATATACTATAAAGTTTGATTTTAATAACGGACATGTGGATAAAGAAGCTTTTCCATTTTCGATCTGGCATAAGCTGTTGAAAAAGCACTTCTATGTGGATAACTTAACAACAAGTCCTTGGCAAGGAGAGGCTATATTACGGACGGAAATCGCTCGCTATGTTGAACGTTCAAGAGGAGTTGCTTGTGAAGCATCACAGGTGTTTGTTTACAGCGGTACACAAATTCAGCTTCAAGCCCTATGTCACTTTTTTGGATCAAAAGCACATGTTGGCTTAGAGGATCCAGGCTTTAAAAGAGTCCGTGCAACATTGCAACAATGTGGATTAACAACCCACGCTATTCCTGTTGATAACTCAGGGGTTGCAATACCTAAAAAATCAATCCACATGTTATACACAACACCCGCACACCAGTTTCCACTCGGGATGGTCATGCCTGTTGAACGGCGTGCTGCACTTCTGCAATGGGCTACTTCTGAGAGGGCGTATATTATTGAGGATGACTATGATTCAGAATTTCGTTATAAGGGGCTCCCTATCCCCTCTTTAGCAAAAATGGATCAGCTACAGCGTGTTATTTATTTCGGAACCTTTTCCAAAACACTTATTCCATCATTGCGCATCAGTTACATGATTTTGCCTAAATCTTTAGTCGAAGAATTTATTCTTTTTAATCAAGAACAAAAATCTGTTGTCTCCAAAATAGATCAGCTTGTGATAGCAGATTTTATTGCTCAAGGTTATTTCGATAAGCATTTAGCAAAAATGCGCACTATTTATCGTAAAAAGCAGCAAGCTTTACTAGCAGCTATTAACACCCATTTTTCTGAGGAATTCGAAGTAATTGGTGAAAAATCTGGGCTACATATTGTTATGAAGTTACCAAAAAGGCTTTCTGAACAGGATGCGATAAGACTTGCACAGGAGGTAGGAATCAAAGTCTATCCATGTTCAACCTCCTATCAGGGAGGCTCTAAACATGCTATGGTCATTATGGGCTATGGTGGGCTAACCCTCGAGCAAATCAATGAAGGCGTCGCGTTACTTGCAATAGTTTGGCAAGCATCCATACCAGAATAATTTCAATTCGATCCCCTATTAAAATCAAAAAAGATGACTCCGACAGTACACATCAGAGTCATCTTTTCATCGTTTAATTAATATTAACATCGACCACTACATTTTTAAGGTACTCATCAAGATTCCCTTTATTTACATCCTGCATAATATTTGATGGTTCTTCCTTGTTCTCTAAAGATTTAATTATTAAATCTCCAACGTTTGGATAGTAATGCAACCAATCAAAAAAGTTGTTCTCATTTGTCGTTACTTCATTCACACCATGGAAGCTATAAACGGTACCAAATACACCAACCATATCGTTCATCCATCTACTATAAGCCTCGTAACGATTATCGTTATGCAAAATTGTTTGAAGCCGTTTTGCAGGCATTAATTCCGTAAAGACCACAAGTTCTGAATTTGGGAATGCATCTTTTATAGCTTGAAGCCTTTTTCGATAGTCGGTATCGTACATAAAAGGCTTAGCTGACTCTGCTTTAAAATTATTTTTAAATTTTTTCCATTCCTGCTCCATATCATCATTTGGATATGTAGTTTGTGCAATATTATTACGCGTGTAACTGCGAGCACCGTCGTAATGATTTGCTTTTGAAATATCATAATTAAAAAGAGCATAATGCATCGTGCTTGCCGAAAATAAGGACTTTATTGCATAAAACGGTGCCTCAGACGTCTCAATATAAGTCTGTGGCGGATTCAATGTACTAGGTTTGCCAGCATTAGCTGAATCAAAATATAACTCAATAAAAATTCTCTTAAATGGCTTACCATTCTTCTTCTCGGCATATTTCATATAAGGCAAGTATTCTTTTATATGCAGCCCACTCAATGAATAGTTATAAACACTTTCTTTTTTAAAAGCCCTCTCATCAAGATACGTAATCCTGCTCGTCCCAATTAACAAACTATCATAGTTGAAATCATGGCTATTTATATAATTTGTTTTTAATTGTCTTTCATCAAAGCCAAGCTGATAGTCGTTAAAGTCATTCGCATGTGTGTAATTCCAAAGAGGGTCAATATAATAATTGAAACCCATAATTCCGAAAACAGGTATTCCTATTACTATGAAAGATGTGGCAAACAATTTTACTAACCATTTTTTCGGATCCAAGTTAATTCACACCTTTATTTAGAAATTAAAATATAAGAATATACTATTTTTTTGCATATAGTAAATCGATACTAGCACTAGTGCAATCATAAATTGTGTATAAATGATTGCTCCCCAATTAAATTTCATCTTATTCATTAATTGAATAGAATTTAAGGCAGTAAAGGCAATAACAAGTGTAATTAAGAGTCCTACTACAATCACTATTGGATCACTTAATGTTAGTCCCAAAATATTAAATGCTTCTGCTTGAGCAAAATTCGTATGCGGCTCCGTAAAGAAATCATTTATAGCTGTCATATTTGGCGTAAACATTTTGGCTAGAATGGTATTCGCTTGCTCCATACTTGTTGCACGGAAGTACACCCACGCGATATTAACAAATTGGAAAGTAATAAACCACGAAAGTAAATACGGAAGCTTAATACCGGTTTTACTAAAAAATCTCACAACAACAGACGCAAAGCCATGTAGAAGTCCCCATAAAATAAAATTCCATCCAGCACCATGCCAAAATCCACTGATAAAGAAAATAATTAATATATTTATATAGGTTCTAAAAGCCCCTTTACGACTACCACCTAACGGAAAATATACATATGTAGTTAAAAAACGGTTCAATGTCATATGCCATTTTTTCCAAAACTCCTGAATATTACGTGATTTGTAGGGAGAGTAGAAATTTACTGGCAGTTTAATATTAAATAATAATGCTAAACCAATCGCCATATCAGAATATCCACTAAAATCATAATAAAGTTGCACTGTATACGATAATGAGGTAATCCAAGCTTCTACAAAACTTAAATTACTATAATTTTCAAAGCCCGCATTAGCCCATATGCCAACAGTATCCGCAATAACAATCTTCTTGACTAAACCGATGACAAAGATAAACAAGCCTCGTGCAACATTAGCATGTATAATTTTTCGATTTTCCTTGATATCATACTGTGGAAGCATTTCATCATGCTGAACAATAGGCCCCGCTACTAATTGCGGGAAAAACAAAATGAACAACGCATAATGACTAAATTTATAATGAGCTGTTCCATCTCGATAACTATCGACAATAAAAGCAATTTGTTGAAATGTAATAAAACTAAGTCCTAATGGTAGCAATAAGTGTAATAGTGCAAAATTTGTACCAAATAAACTATTTATATTGTCAATAAAGAAATCTGTATATTTATAGTAACAAAGAATTAATATATTGAAGATTACCCCAATAATCATATAAGTCTTTCTCAAACGACTATTGGTATTATTAATCATCCGACTTAAAGCAAAGTTCACAATGATTGAGATCGTGATGATTGTTAAATAAGTTAACTTAAAATAGGCGTAAAAAAATAAAGAGCTCAGTACCAACCAATAAATCGCATATTGCTGGTTCCTTAAACGATTTAATAAAAAATAGACTACAAATGTTACTGGTAAAAATAGAAAAATAAATTCAAAGGAATTAAAAAGCACTTCACCACTCTCCTATTAGCCATTCCTTTATATTCGTGCTCCATAATACAAGAGGCCAAACATAACAATATATTTTAAAATTGACCTAAAACACATAAATATCAGGTATGTCGATTAACCATTTTTATCCATAATAATTAATATAAAGACTCTGATTTCCGTTACGGGCTACAATTAGGGCTCATTACCATAACGTGTGGTTGATTTCCGTTCCGACTGGACGCTTTCCTAGGGCGTCCGATGAGCCGCTTGGGCCTACACGATGTAGGTCACGAAGGCGTTATCACAGGACGTGATGCTTTTAGCCTTCGTTCCTCTGCCTGCTCGCTTCAGGGTCTCGGGCCAACACGATGTTGGTCACGAAGGCGTTATCACAAGACGTGATGGTTTTAGCCTTCGTTCCTCTTTTCGCTGATCCCCAAGGAGTCGCCCAGTCTCCACTCCAATCAACTTATATACAGGGCATATAATTTTAAAAATGTTAATGTATTTACAAGAGGCCAAATATAATATTATAGTAAAAAATTGAACTAAAACAAATAACAATGTAAAAATAAGGCATAGAAAGACAAAAATCCATATAATAATACCTCATTTTAACAAATATTTAAAGGGAATTTCTGTATTATTGTCAAAAAATAAAAGAGGGTTTTAGTTTACATACAAACCTATGAATTGATGGAGTTATTCTTTAAAAAAACCCTGTATAGTGTGTATCTATACAGGGTTTGAATATTTTATATTTTAATTAAAATTTTCCCTTGATGCTGGCGACTTTCCATCAAGTCATGCGCTTTCTGCATGTCCTCCAAATTAAAGATATTAGCAATTGGTACTTGGAAGCTTTCATCCTTCAGCAATGCAAACATCTCCTGTGCTACTTGTTGTAGCATTTCTGGCTTGGAAGCTCGAGTTGTTCCTAGGCTAAAGCCTTTTACATTGCGGCAGCTATTATGTAAATCAGATGTTTTTATATTTCCTGCTTTACCACCACTATTTCCAAATTGCACTAGCGTTCCATACGGAGCTAAACAGTTAAAGCTCTCTTCCGTAATATTTCCAGCAATGGAGTCAAAAATAGTGTTAACACCATGACCATCCGTATATTCATTGACTTGAGCACTAAAATTATCGTATGTCAGTACATGATGTGCCCCTAGTTCAAAGGCAATTGGCGCTTTCTTCATATCACTGACCGTGCCAATAATATTTCTAGCACCTAGCTTTTTCGCCATTTGAATAAGCATTGTCCCTACTCCACCAGATGCAGCATGAATTAATACGCTATCGTTTGTACTAATTGGAGCAATTTGATGTGTTAATAGATAGGATAAAAACAAAACTGTTGGCACAGCGGCTACCTTTTCCAAAGGAATATCATTCGGAACTTTAAAGACGAGCTGCTCTTTCGCCACCACATATTCTGCATAGGCTCCATTTTTCGGGAATGCAATAACGACATCTCCAACTTTAAAAGTACTACTTTCATCAAAAACCTCTTCAACTACGCCAGCTACATCTAAACCGAGTATCATTGGGAAATTCGCTTTTGCTTTATTTCCTTTTCTATTTTTAATATCAGCAAAATTCACACTCGTATATGTCGTTCTTATTAATACTTCCCCTGCTGAAATAGTAGGCTTTGGACATTCCACGTACTTTAAAACATCAGAAGTACCAAACTCATTAATGATAACAGCCTTCATAAATTTTCCCCTCCTTGTGTTATAGTTAGATTATAAAATAGAACAATTTTCACAAAAAGAGACAAAAGGAGATATTAAATGTCCACCTTTCTATCAAAAAATAAAATGCTATTTTATTTACTTTCACTCTATTGCCAACAGAAAGGCATCACCTTTCATCATCAGCAATTAGCTACTATATTAAAAATAAGCCCTAAACAATTGAATCGTTATCTTAAATTATTTCAACAACACAATTGGTTAATTTATAAAGCGGGGAATGGACGTGGACACTTATCCAAAATTCAATGGCATGAAGATATAGAACAAATTATTGTAGATAAGCTAAAATCCAATCTCTCAACAATGACGATGATGGATTGGGAAGAATTATTTTCATTTCCTAATTTAAAAGATTCTTTGGCAGTGCAATTTAAGCATCTTTATCAACAAAATATAAAAAACAATATCCTATATAATGAGCGTTTGATTGTTCCAATCTACCATCCTATTTATACTTTACAACCCAATCAAGTAAATGATGTTTATAGCGCTGCACTTCTATCTAATGTTACAAATCGTTTAGTTGAAGCGGGTACTAATGGTAATATTATTCCCTCTCTTGCTCATCATTGGAAAGTTAATGACATAAAATTGCGTCTTTATTTACGAAAAAATGTTGCTTTCCACAATGGCGATTTATTAACAGCACACGATGTAGCTTGGTGTTTACGCCAATTACTACATCTTCCTTTATGGCAGCCTATTCGAGAAATTATCATTGTTGATATGTGGACAATTGATTTTATTTTTTCGAGGTCTTGTACATATGTACTACACTTACTAACAGACATACAAGCAAGTATCTATAAAATTGTAGATCATATAGTTTTCGGAACAGGTTCATTTGCAATATCTAAGCATACGCCGCATCAAATTATTTTAGAAGCAAATGACAATTATTTTGGTATGCGAGCATTATTACAGACGGTAGAATTAAACATACTTCCAAAAGCATCCCATTCGTTTTATCGAACTAATTTCTCAAATGATATAACGCGTAAAAAAATTAATATCCAAAACGGGATTTGTGCAATCATTCTAAACAAAAATGAAAAAGCTTGTTCAACTAAAGCTCAAAGGCAACATATTAAAAACATAATACATAAGCATTTATATAAAGCTATTCAAATGGACTCTTCTTTACAAAATCATTTAAGTAGTTTTGCTAATACTATCTCACTACTAAATAAAAATGAGGTTTTAAAAATCGGTGTGCCTAAAGGGAAAGCCAATCTAAACCAATACTTAATTTCATCTCTAATGAAATATGGATATCACCCTCAAATAGAAGCATTAACACTATCACAATATATTAAAGACAGTCTTCACCCTCTTAAGTACGATGCATTTATTTATACGGATGTCGTAACTGTAAATAACGCTTTTCATAAGTTACATGCCATGTTCAGTCCAGTTTCTCCAATTTATAAAGTGTGCAAAGAAGATGCATATTTTATAAATATCTTTGAAAAATTTAAATTAGCCACAATCGAAGAATGGCCGTTACTTTTCGAATCTTTAAACCACTATTTAATTGAAGAAGCTATTTTAATACCATTATTTACACATCTCGATGATATACCGTTTGCTCATGATATTTTAGAATTGAACTTCAACCACTTAGGGTACATCGATCTTTCAACGATTTGGTATGACACGGAGGAATTATGATGAAAATCAAACCAAGAAAAGAACAATACAACAATGTTACATACAATTACTTTGATAAAGAAAGTGATAAGGTGTGCTTTATGTTTTCTGGCACAGGCTATACGTATGAAAAACCACTTCTTTATTATTCCACTGAGCTGATGCTAGAGCTTGGCTATGATGTAGTACAAGTATGCTATGCATTTGATTCAAAGCAATTTGAACAGGAGCCAGAAGCTATTTCAGCAATGGTTTATAATGCAGCGAATCCTATTGTGGATTATATTTTAAGTACAAAATCTTATACAGAAACTATATACATAGGTAAATCGCTCGGAATATTACCTATTACAGATTTTTATATGCAACAGGCTGCATCTGTTCCTTCTCGTTATGTGCTTTTTACACCCCTGCTGTCACTTGATCATGTTATGAAAAATTTGCTCGGAAAGCAGGCATTTCTAGCAATCGGTACAGCTGATCCGCATTACTCTAAAGAAAGATTAGAACAACTTTCTTCACATCAGCTTGCTATTGTAGAAAATGCTGATCATTCTCTTGAAATAACAAATCATACAGTAGAGTCAATCATCATTTGCCAGTCACTATTAACAGCGCTTAAAGCTTATCTTCAATAAGATTTATCGGAACCTTTTCGTGAAATATCGGTTTTTATCGGAATCTTTCTTACATTTTATTAGCGATAAAAAAACAGCTTGAGCCCATTAAAATAAGGCTCAAGCCACTTTTGTTACCCCCTCAATTGAATATTCGGGGTTTCTTTGATGAACAATTTATATTCCTGCTATATCACCAGCAAATCAATAAATTATAAAAAATCAATTAACCAGCGATGTTTGAATTAAAAAGTAACATTTGCTTTCTTCTTTTTTAACATTGGTACCAATATAAGTGCCGATAACAGGGTAGATACAATCATTGTTATAAAAAATCCATTCCACCCAGTACTCTCAATTATTTTAGAAAGTGGATACCCTGCAAAAGCCGCACCTATGTAACCAAATAAACCTACAAACCCATTGGCCGTTCCAGCAGAATCTTTATGAGCTACTTCAGCTGCAGCTATACCAATGAGCATTTGCGGACCGAAAACAAAGAATCCAATTACAAAAAAGCAAGCGGCAACTAATCCATACCCAAGATCTGGGAAAATCCATAATAAAGCCGCAGCAACCCCAATACCAATCATAAAGAGAATATTCATTGGTGTTCGATTCCCCTTGAAAAGAACATCAGAGCCCCAGCCTGCAACCATAGTTCCGAAAAAGCCACCTATCTCAAATAAAGAAAGAGCAGAGTTAGCTTTGACCAAGTCATAATTATATTCACGCACTAAATAAAGATTTGTCCAGTCATTGAGCCCGATCCGGACGATATAAATCAGGATGTTAGAGATTGCCAATAACCATATTAACTTGTTAGTAAAAATATAATGAATAAGAATTTGCGACATCGGCATTTTTTTACTATTATTTACTTGCTCTAATTCTAGCGGGTCATTACGCCATTCCCCGACTGTAGGTAAACCCATAGAAACTGGACGATCACGTAAACGCCAAATAACAATCAATCCAGCGATAATGCCAATTGTTCCTGGCACGATCATGCCATAACGCCAACTAAAATGGACCGCCAGGCCACCTGCAAGCAAAGGAATTAATGCTCCGCCTACATTATGTGAGGTATTAGCAATCGCATACCAAAATCCTCGCTCTTTCCGAGAATACCAAACAGTTAATGATTTAATAGCTGGTGGCCACCCCCAACCTTGAAAAAAAGCATTCAAAATCCACAGGCAAATAAATAAAATCAGCGAAGAGCTAAATCCAAAGAGAATATTGCTGATTCCTGTAAGAATTAAACCTATTCCCATGAAATACCTTGGGTTGGATTTATCACTCATCATTCCAGAAATAAACTTTGAAGCACCATAAACCAGGGCGAAAGAAGTAGTTAATATTCCGACATCCGTGACCTTCATATCAAGATCTTCTAACATAACAGGCATTACATAGTTAAAACTTTTTCTAGTAAAATAGAAAACTGCATAACCGACATAAAGGGCGATCATGATATGGATTCGCCAATAGCGATAGAGTTGATTAATTTCTTCGTTTGTTTTCGTAACTGGTTGTTCAGGTTGTGATTTGAACCACTTAAACATAGTACCTCCCCCTTTTACATAGGCTCTTTAAAAACTCGATAAGACTTTTCAAAAAGAAAACAAGTCATATTACAATTTTGTAAATAGTTCATTTATAATCCCTGCTTAAAGGTTATAACATAAGCCAAAAACAACAATTTTACGACTATACTTGTTTTAGTAGAGATTACTACTAGTTAACTGTAGTATTTCCGAAATCTCCCTCCTCAGGATGTTAGCGCTTTCAAAAAAATGAACAGAGTACAAGGGCAAACCGCCCTTGTTTTTCTCTCAATTATAGATATTGCGACAGTATTGCCAATGTCTGTGCATGCAAATCGGCATCACCCGCAGCGACAACAGTTGTCCCGGAATGAATAGTTAAGGGATCTCCAGCCCAGTCTGTAATAACACCTCCAGCTCCTTCAATTATTGGTACCAATGCACAATAGTCTACCTCGCGCATCCCACCACTATCTATACTTACATCGAGCTTGCCGGAAGCTAGACATGCATAGGCATAACAGGCTGATCCATAAACGCGCCATTTAGTTGTCTCAATCATTTTTTCATATCCCAGGCGATGTTCAGGCAATACTGGTTCGGTATTACTAGAAGACATCAAAGCTTCCGATAATTTTTTACGCGCTCGAGTAGAAACTTTTCGGCCATTCAATGTTGTCTGTTGCCCTTTAATGCCAAGCCATCGTTCCTTAACAGCTGGAATATCAATCACACCTAAGACAGGTACACCATGGTGGCAAAGAGCAATCAGTGTACCATAAACCGGTATTCCTGCAATAAACTGTTTAGTGCCATCAATCGGATCAATTACCCAAACAAATTCTTGATCCTTAGAATCTGTACCATACTCTTCACCTAAAATTCCATGGGTAGGGCACATTTCTTGAATTACCTCGCGTATTTGCTGCTCTACCTTCCGATCTATTTCAGTTACCGGGCTAGCATCCTCCTTAGTTTCAAAATCAAAATGTCCATAAAGATAATTTTCACGGTGTAAATTAAGCGTTTTTCTTGAGATGTCTGCTGCTTTTTGTGCTACATCTATAAACTCTGTGTAATCTTCCATTTTACTGTACCCCCTAATTTTAAAATTCCAAGTTTTTTTACAAAAAAAGGGGGAGTTTACTCTCATGTACATTGAGAATAAGTCCTTTTTCCATTCCACCCTTCACTTGGAAAAGATCCCCCAAGAGCAAACAACCTGATAAGCTCCAAATCGAAGTCTCCACTTTTTAGCTGCCTTATTTAACCGTTTTACTTTGTGATGCATAAAGGGACACATTTTTTGAAACCTCTACTAACATGCATTCTCCCTCCTAGATGTATAATTATCAAAACATCTTTTGATAACAAAAATTTACACCTTAAAGGTTGATACTAGTTCCTACCTTATTTTTAATCGCCTTTTCGTAAAAATATTTTGCAACTATAATGTCTACAACTGCTAGTCCTACAGATTTAAATAGAGTAATTTCTTCGTTACTTTCTCTTCCGTTTCGTTCTCCATTTACAATTTGCCCAAGCTCACCATATATATCACCTGCCTTAAAAACGCCTTCTTCTATTGGAACAAGCAAATCACCCGTTTCTTCTAGAGCTGCTTCACTTGATTCAACTACTACTTTGTGTGCTACAGAAAGAGCATGAGATGGCAATTCTTGCATCGTAGGTCTGAATGAACCAACCGCATTTACATGAACACCAGGCTTTAACGGTTCAGAAAAAACTGGTGTTGAAGAATTGGTTGTGGTCACAATAATGTCAGCTTTAAGTACTGCTTCATTCGGATCTGAATAAACTTGTACATGCTTATCGAATTTATTTCTAATATACTTCGCGAATTCATGTGCTTTTTGTTCTGTTCTATTATAAAGAAGAATTTCCTCAATATTTCGTACAGCTAATATAGCCTCAACTAGACCTTTTGCTTGTTCTCCCGTGCCGATAATGCATAACTTTTTTGAATCTTCACGGGATAGATACTTCGTTGCAACACCTGATAAAGCGCCCGTTCTAATCATTGTTAAATAAGAACCTTCTAGAAGAGCAATTGGTTCCCCAGTTTTAAAGTCTGATAGCATTACCACTCCAGTTATCGTTTTCTTACCTAATTCTTTATTATTAGGTGCTACTGTTACTACCTTTAATCCAACACTACTAAGTTCTTCAGCTACAGAAGGCATAATCAATGCTGTATTTTGGTTGTTATTGAAAGGCAGAGCAGCGCGGATAGGTGTAATAGTTCTATTTGCTGAAAATTCCTTCAAGGCAGCAGCCACGCATTCAATAATTTCATTCATATCTACTAAACTTTTTTGTTCATCCGTACTTATAACTAACATAATTCTCCACCTTTTTTCTTCCTTTATTAAAATGCTATTCTTCTATTGTTATACTGAATTGGATGCAAAATCAGCAGCAAATTTACTTCAATAAAAATCCACTATTAAGGGGATCTTCTGGGCTAATCACAAATTGATGGAAACCTGTAATAAAAGCATTCCCAGTAACTTTTGGAATAACAGCTTTATATTCATCCACTTTCGTTAAAGAAAGTACTTCACCAACAAATTGTCCATCCGTTATACTTTCATGAATAAAACTTCCATCTTCCTTAAGTACGCCACGTTCGTATAAAGTAGCTACTCTTGCAGCAGTACCCGAACCACAAGGGGATCGATCAACCTGTTTGTCAGCAAAGATTGTGACATTTCGTAAATCAGCATTGCTGTCTTTTGGACTATCAGAGAAAATTACACCATAGATCCCCGATATATCTTCAAATGGATGTTTTACTTCAATTTGACTTTCAATGTAATGTTTAATTTTGTCACCCGATACTTGTAAATCCCATAAATCTTTGTTGTTCACTTTTAAGCCAACTTTCTCACTATCAACCACGGCATAAAAAGCACCTCCGTATGAAATATCCACATCAAATTCGTAACCATCAATTTTAATCGGAAAATCTTTTCTATAGACAAAAGAAGGTACATTTTCAAAAGAGACTGATTCTACTTTAGTTCCTCTACACTTTGCATACGCTGTTACAGGCCCACACGGACAATCAATGATAAGTTTATCGTTTTCACCTTTTACATCAATCATGCCTGTTTCAATAGCCATCGTCACTACCGCAATAACGCCATGACCGCACATTGTACTCCAACCTTCATTGTGCATAAACAACACACCTAGGTCTGCACCTTTACTTGCTGGAGGAGTAATAATGCAACCATACATGCCATCATGACCTCTTGGCTCATACATTAATACTTCTCGAACATGATCCAAATGTTCCATACAATAGGCGCGTCTTTCTAGCTGCGTGTCTCCTTTAATTTCTGGTAAACCTCCAGTAATAATCCGCAACGGTTCTCCTGACACATGAAGATCAATAGTAGTAAACATTTTTTTAAATTCCATCATTCTTCCCTCCAATTTGTTTGATATTTAATACACTTGTTAATAGCAGACATCTCGACAAACACGATTTTTAATCGTAGCTTTAATTATCTGCACATATCCCTCAAAATTTAAACCTGACTTAAATTTTTACCTAAAAAAATTGCATTTATTAAATGCTATTTCATGATTTACCTAGATTTGAAATTGATTGTTACATAAAAAGTTCAATTTCATAAAGTTTATGTAAACAAAAATTTAAATACCACTTAAATTTCACTGAAAGATACAATTAGGCATGTAAAGCGTTTACAATTATTATACACTCGTTTTTTGAAAATTCAATATTTTTCAGCAAACTTCTACGGAAACAACTCAAACCCAAAGGCTACCATAACTTTACAAGAATTTAAGTATTATATATACTTTATTACAATAAGACTATATTTGAGGTTGATAAAATGGATCAAGATATAGGGATTTTAATAAAAAGACTTCGTAAGTCAAAAAAAATGACATTAAAGGAAGTCTCTGAAAAAACAGATTTATCAATAAGCTTTTTATCTCAAGTAGAACGATCTCTTTGTTCTATTACATTACACTCCTTGCGCAAAATATCTGAAGCTCTCGGTGTTAGCCCTAGTTATTTTTTTCCAGATTCAATACAAATGGACAAAAATATGATTAGACGTGGCGCTTATAAACAATCGGAACATAAATCATCATTTATTTATTCGGACCTTTCTGGAAATGTATCAAATCCTATATTTGTTCCAATTTTAGTAACCTTATTACCTGGGGACAAACGAGAAACTCCTTTTTCTCATGAAGGACAGGAATTTATTTATGTCACCGATGGAATCTTGACGATCATTCTTGATAATACAGAATATGATCTTTTACCTGGGGATAGTATTCATATGAATTCAACCATACCCCACAACTGGTTTAATAAAACAGATAAACCTACAAATTTTATCTTTATTTCTTCAACTTCCATCAAAGTCTAAAATAATGCCATAAATCCTCTAACTGACGCATTGCTTCGTATCCGTGTAGATATATGCCAACCCACAGATCATTTTGGAGAAATTATTATTTTGGCAAAACTTAATAGATGGCAAGAGTCAATTATTCACCACTTTTATTTAAACAAGCCAGTAGCCCTTTTTATCGAAATGAAAGGCTACTGGCTTATTTGTCTTTTTGATTTTTTCAAATATATTTTTTCGGGTTTATCGGAATATTTTAAAAAGGAATACTTTACTAAAAATATAAACATATGCTACACTATCGAAAATACATTGAAGAGAAGAGTAAATAAGGCTGTTCTTCCCAGAGAGCTCGGGTTGCTGAAAACGAGTAAGAACGAATTATTGAACCAAGTCTCGGAGTAGCGCATTGGATTTTAGCTTGAATGATGGTGCGACGGGAACTCCCGTTACAGAGTAACAGTATAAGCATAAGAATTTATGCCGTACTGAAAAGGCTATTATGGTGACATAATAGCGAACTAGGGTGGCACCACGTGAGTATAAATTCCACAATCTCGTCCCTAAGACAAATCGTCTTGGGGGTGGGATTTTTTAGTTACTTGTCATAACTACAAGGAGGAATTTATATGAGCATGAATAAATTTTTAGAAAAGTGGCGTTATCCGTCGATATTATTGTTTAGTATTGGTATTTCCAGCGTTGGAAGCTGGATATATTTTATAGCTTTAAATCTTATTGTCTTAAATCTTACTGGTTCGGCTATAGCTGTGTCCGGTTTGTATATCGTTAGAGCGTCATCTTCACTTTTCGCCAATTTTTGGTCAGGCAGTTTGATAGATCGTTTAAATAAAAAATATCTCATGATTGTTCTCAATCTTTTCGAATCTTTTCTAATTGTCATACTACCTTTCTTCTCTACTTTGACTTGGATATATTTCATGGTTTTTGTTATCACAATAGCTAGTTCTATGTATCATCCGACTTCCATGACCTACATTACGAAATTGATACCAATTGAACAAAGAAAACGTTTTAACTCGCTTCGTAGCTTACTTGATTCCGGTGCATTCGTAACCGGTCCAGCCATTGCAGGACTGCTATTTACGATTGGAACGCCTAATATGGCAATTTACTTGAACGCCGCTGCTTTATTTTTATCAGCATGTATTACATTAGGCATGCCTAATATTGAAGCTAATCAACAGCTTGCTCGTAAGGACGAGGAGAAAATTTCCTACAAAGTATTATTTAATGATTGGAAACTTGTTATAAGATTTAGCCTTAAAAATCCGTATATTATGATGATCTATTTTTTATTTAGTGCGATGATTGTCATGATGACAGCGACAGATTCTTTAGAGGCTGCCTTTGCTACCCAAGTACTTTCATTTTCCGAAGGTGAATACAGTGTTTTAGTGAGCATAGCAGGCGCTGGGATATTAGTTGGTTCTTTAATGAATACAGCATTCGTTGAAAATATCCCAACCGCTTGGCTTATAGGGTTGGGATCACTAATAACAGCTTTAGGCTATTTAATTTTCACATCCTCTTATACATTTCTTATAGCTTCTTTAGGCTTTTTTATTACATCCTTTGCAACAGCCTTTGCCAATACGGGCTTCCATACTTTTTATCAAAGCAATATTCCTGTCGATAGCATGGGGAGAATAATAAGTATTTACGGTATTGTAGAAGCCTTGCTAATTATCATCATCACTGCCGTCTTTGGAGTTGCAGCTGATATTATATCTATTCGATATGTTGTTGTATCTGCAGCCATCATCATGTTTTTAGTAGCAACTATACTGCTAATTTTTAATGTTCAACCTTCAAAGGCCAGATTTTATAGAAATATTTCTAAGCTTACTGATTAGACGCAATTTTATATTGTCGCTTTCGTTTCGCTTTTGTATACGGAAGAAATAGCGATATAAAAATGGTAGCACCTCCTATTAAAGAGGTGCTACATAAAATCGTGGGATAAGACATAATGGCATTCTACCGTAGTATCAATAGCTCATTCGTCGTTTCGGCATTTCTTTCCGTCGCTCTAGCTCTGCTATCCGTCGCTTCGACTTTTCTTTCCGTCGCTCTAGCTCTACTATCCGTCACTTCGACTCTTCTTTCCGTCGCTCTGTCGGGGCTATCCACGATTTGGGCTGTTCTATCCACGGCTTTGACGATGCTATCCTATCTAAAACTAAAACAAAAAAGGGCATGAATTCAATATAACTATTGATTCATGCCCTTAAAATATTAATACGCTAAGCCGAATAGCGCTTTAATGTGTGTAAGATAGCGAATGTTAGACGCTTCTTTCATAAGTGTTGCAGGAAGACCTTTAAGTTCTGTGTTGCTAGCACCGATAGTCGCAACAGCGTCTTTACGGCCTAAGCTTGCAAGTGTACCAGAGTTAATTGCAGAGAAAGTCTTCATCTCTTGGTTTTTGTATTGTGCGAATAGGTTGTAGCCAGCGCATTCACCCATTTGCCATGCAACTTGAGCAGTTGGTGCGTATAGCGGACGTCCGCCATCAGCTGGTAATGCTACAGATGCATCACCAATTACGAATACATCATTGTGAGATGTAGATTGTAAGAACTCGTTAATCGTAGCCTTACCGCGGTCTGCTGCAAGACCAGACTCACCTACGATTGGAAGTGGAGCTACCCCACCTGTCCAAATAAGTGTATTGGCAACGATTGGCTCACGATCTTTAAGAGAGATAACATTACCATCAACACCTGTTACAGGAGTACCTGTAATGAATTCAACGCCACGTTTTGTTAAGCTTTCAGTAGCACGTTGAATAAGTACATCTGGAAGTACTGGTAAAATTTTAGGACCAGCTTCAACAAGTTTGATTTTAAGATCTGCAAAGTTAACACCGTGTTTTGCTGCGATTTTCGGGAAGTTGTCCACAATTTCACCAACAAGCTCAACACCTGTTAAACCGCCACCACCGATAACGATCGTCGCATCTGCTTCGTCTTTTGTTTGAGCATATGCCTTAATACGGTCTTCGATGTGTTTGTTAATTTTGTTTGCTTCGTTTACTGATTTAAGTACCATTGAGTTTTCTTCTAATCCTGGGATACCGAAGAATCCAGTTTGGCTACCTAAAGATACTACTAATGTATCGTAATTTAAAGTATAACCAGTGTCTAGGTCAACTTTTTTAGTGTCTACATTGAATTTCGTTACTTTAGCAATTTGTAAATCGATATCTAAACCTTTAAAGATTTTTTTTAGTGGTAAAGCAACAGCACCTTCAGCAATAGTACCACCAGCTAAACGGTGAAGCTCAGTGATGATTTGGTGTGTTGGGAATTGGTTTACTACAGTAATTTTAGCTTCATCAGCTGATAAATACTTACGTGCAGTTAATGCAGTTAAAACGCCAGCGTAACCAGCACCTAAGATGACGATTTCTTTTGACATGATTAATTAATCCTCCGTCCTTACGTTTTGAATATATCTCGAGTCGAGTCTTATTTAGATTTACGTTCAGCGCTTACTTGTAAGAAAGCATTAACAAAACGGAAAACACCTTGAACTTGTGGGTCTTTTAACATTTTCATAAGACCGAATAAACCAATTACTTCTTGGCTTTCAGAAGCACGATCTTTCGCTTCAATTGCAGTAGCTGCAAGATTTTTTGCTGAGCCTACTACTGGGCCAGCCATTTCTGTTACCGCACCAACAGTATCATTTTTAAGTACTTCGTCAGTTGCAACAGCTTGAGCAAACTCATATGATTTTGTTAATAACGTCATCATTTCAGTTAACTTAGGTAATTGTTCCACTAAAGTTGTAAGTGATTCCTGAACCTCAGGCTTTAATAATTGATCTAGCACATCCAGTTGTTCTTGACTCACAGTTAATTGTTCAGACTGTGTTTGGTTATTCGTTTCTGACATTTTGAACTCTCCTTTGCCATCACTATCACTATTTTAATTTTATTGCTTCCATGTAAAAAAGACCATTAAGGCACTTCTTAACAGTCGATACAGCGCGTATATCTTACAAATCACCAGTCTCAAGAGCTGGATAGCAATTCGTATAACTTGTTATTACAATGTTAACTTTATTTTGCAAAAAGTGCATCATAATTCCATCCTTATCTTGTCTTGGTGACGTTACAACCTCCATTATAAGGCTGTTTGTACATTATTTCAATGAGCTAAATCACAATTTCGACAATCTTTTCAAAATTCATTGATTTTGTTAACTATATATCGTAGTTAAGTTTGCTTTTTGTCCCCATTGTTAAAAAATACAATATTTTTGAGCTCGAATTTTTAAAATGCCTTTGTAAAACATTTGATTTTCAATAGTATTTGGTCTAATTAAGCTTCCCCTAAATCGATCTCGTATACTTATTTTATCTTCAGCATTTTTATTACTTATAATAAAAGAAATCATTTCCTAACAGATCGCCAGAAAAAGTCTATAATTTCGTTCGCGGCCATAGCTTCTGATTGAAATAAACTTTTCCCTTCCCCGCCTCTAACGTAGCCTACTGACATTAAAGCCATAAACGCATGTGCAAAAAAAGTAGCATCTCCCTTCCGAATCGTGCCTAGCTCCATCTCTAGCTGCATCGCCTGCTCTATCGTTTTATACATATTATTTTCTGCTGCTTGCACTTCTTTTAATTGAGATTTCGATAAATTAATTGTCGCTTCTCTCATAAAATTTTTCATGTCAATATCCACAGTAGCCGACAAATGAATTTCAACAAGTTTCTCCAGCCGGTCTTTAAATGATATTGACTGCTCTAAGATCTGCAAAATGGACAATTTGATTTGATCCATCATCACCAGCAACGTTGATGTATATAAATCACCTTTAGTCGGGTAATAGTAATAGATAGTAGCCTTTGTAACGTTACAAGCTTTTGCTACATCATCCATCGAAATATTTTTATAGCCTTCTTTTATAAAAAGCTTTGTTGCCGTTTCAAGGACAATATCTTTTTTTGGTTTCGCATTTTCATCATGGCGAGGTCTCCCGAGAATACGCGGTGACTGCTTCAACAAGTTCGCCCCCTTATAAAGGATTCTTTTTAGACATAGTATAGCATATAATTTTTTTACAATTGATTAATTAACCTTCCGGTATATATAATTAATATTACTACATAATTACTTACATGAAATGGAGGTCCCATCATGAAAAAACATCCCCTTGAGCAATGGGGCTCAATGGTAGCAAGTAAAAAGGGTCGCTTATTAGCCATTGCTTTTTGGGTTTTACTTGTGGTTCTACTCTCTTTTGCCTGGCCACAGATTAATAGTATCAAGAGTGAATCTGGTAATAATTTACCCGAGAGCGAAATGTCTCAGCAAGCAGCGGCTATTATTGCAGAACAATTTCCGAATGAAGCAGGTACACCATTATTACTCGTTTGGCATCGAGAAAGTGGGTTAACTACCGACGATTTCCTAGCCATTCAAAAGGTTTACGGAGAACTTAAAGCTAAACCTTTAGAAAACCAAACTCTTATTCCGCCTTATGATAAAATGCCACCTCAAGCCTTTGTAGCGTCTGCATCTGACAACGGCACGACGATCGTAACGCCTGTTTTCTTTGAAAAAGGTGTGGCTACTGATACGTTACGAGAGAGTTTAAAAGCATTAACAAAAACAATGAATACGTATAATGTCCAACTAGATAAAGACTTAGCTAATGACGATCTTCATGTGCGTTATTCCGGACCAGTTGGTATCGCTACAGATGCTGTCAGTTTATTCTCTCAGGCTGATGTGAAATTATTAATTGCCACAGTGCTCCTTGTTTTAGTATTACTAATTATTATTTATCGTTCACCATTATTAGCTATTATTCCATTAATCGTTGTTATTCTTGCCTATGGTGTCATAAGTCCAACGCTCGGCTTCTTGGCTGATCATGGATGGATAGATAAGGATTCGCAGGCCGTCTCTATTATGACTGTTTTACTCTTTGGTGCAGGTACAGATTATTGTTTATTTTTAATATCAAAGTACCGAGAGATATTATTTGAAATTGAGGATAAGACTACTGCCATGAAGCTTGCTATAAAGGAATCTGGCGGTGCAATTATAATGAGTGCCTTAACGGTTGTCATCGGTCTAGCTACTCTTAGTCTTGCCCATTATGGTGCATTCCAACGCTTTGCAGTTCCATTTAGCTTTGGCGTACTCGTGATGGGAATTACAGCACTTGTTGTTCTTCCAGCAATTCTTGTCATTGTAGGTCGCGTCGCCTTCTTCCCATTCATACCTCGAACAGAGGAAATGACTCATAAGAAGGGTAAAAAACAGCACAAACCAACACATAAAATAAGCCATAAGATTGGGCGCTTTGTGACGCATAAACCACGGATTGTCATTGTTGTCACTTTACTGTTACTCGGTGGATTAGCAGCATTCGTGCCACGTATTCAGTATACTTTTGACTTATTATCGTCATTCCCTGAGGATATGCCATCACGTGAAGGCTTTACTTTAATAGAAGAAAATTTCTCACCCGGAGAACTAGCACCTGTACAGCTTGTCATTGATACAAAAGAGGCAGATTTTAATTTGCAGCAGCCATTAACGGAAATCCCTTATATTGATAGTGTTGCAGATGTCCAAATCGGAAAGAAAAATAATGACATTCAATTGTACGAACTTTCTTTAAACGCAAATCCTTATGCTAAGGAATCGTTAGCTCATATTCCAGAGCTCAAGGCAGAGGTTGCAAAAATGCTTGAAGCTGAAGGTGTAAAAAATGCAGAAAATCATATCTGGATTGGCGGCGAAACAGCCAGTCAATATGATACACAACAAATAACTGTACGTGATGAAACCGTTATTATGCCAACAATGATTGCTTTAATTGCTTTACTATTATTTATTTATCTGCGTTCAATAACAGCGACTGTTTATTTATTAGCAACGGTTGTTATTTCTTATTTTGGGGCACTTGGTGCAGGCTGGCTTATTTTACACCATGTAATGGGAGCAGAGGCCATTTCAGGAGCAATCCCACTATATGCGTTTGTATTTTTAGTAGCACTCGGGGAAGATTATAATATCTTTATGATTTCGGAAATTTGGAAGAAACGTAGAACAGAAGATCATTTAACGGCCGTTGAGGAAGGTGTCGTACGAACAGGAAGTGTTATTACATCTGCTGGTCTTATTTTAGCTGGAACATTTGCTGTCCTAGCTACATTACCTATTCAAGTACTTGTTCAGTTCGGTGTCGTTACGGCAATTGGCGTGTTGCTTGATACATTCATTGTACGTCCATTGCTCGTACCTGCCATTACGACAGTTCTCGGTAAATATGCGTTTTGGCCAGGAGCATTATTTAAAAAGGATGCTTAATTACTGCAAGGACATTAGCGTAAAAGGTTTAGAGGATTTTAAAATTCATCCACCCTTTCTCTTTGGCTAATGTCCGTGCTTTTTTGAGTGCCCTACAACGAATATCGCTATCATTTTATATATACTTAAAACAAAATTTCTTGATTTTTTATGTGTTTCTATTCCTAAATTAACAAAAGATATGCATTCATGAACTTCGAAAATCGCAACAGCAATTTCCATTATTGAGATATTTTTTAGATAATAAGACAGAAGGTTTCTGTTTCTTTGTTTCGGTAAAGAGAGCTATTTTACTTTGAACGGCCCTTGAAGCATTACTTGGAAAAAGCATTAATTTCCTATAATTAAATCCTCAATTGTTCGCTATTATTGAATGTATTGAAAACGATGAATTGCTTAGTTTTTCTCATTACATCGATATTTTACGTAAAAATAGAGAGACCAACTTTAATATATGCATCAAAAAACTCCCCTTCGATAAACAGAATTAATTCTTTCATCCGTCTATCTATAAGGGAGCATAGCAGTTCATTATTATTTAGTTGGTTTTTTCAAATCCGTGGAAACCACTTCAACTTTGGAACGTTTTAGGAACAGCGCAAGCACAAGTGCCACCACTGTAAGGCATGCAGCAATTAAGAATGAGTGAGTAATACCATCTAATAATGCATTTTGCATAATTTGTTCTTTCATTTGTTGCATTTGCTCAGGTGTTGGTGTAGCACCTGACTGTACCGCATTTGCCTTCGCTTCTGCAATTAAATCTTGAGCAGTTGCTTTTGTACGGTTATTCATAATCGTTACCATCACAGCACTACCAATTGCCCCTGCCACTTGCTGGACTGTATTATTAATCGCTGTACCATGTGGGTTCATCTTTTGTGGTATTTGGTTTAAACCGTTTGTCATAATTGGCATCATGACCATTGACAAGCCGAACATACGAATCGTGTACATTGACACAATATACGTATAGCTTGAATCAATTTCTAATTCTGCTAACCCGAATGTTGCTAGTGTTGTAATGGATAAACCAATCATCGCTAACACTCGCGGTCCAAATTTATCAAAAAGTTTCCCTGTAATCGGCGACATAATCCCCATTAAAAGTGCTCCAGGAAGCATCATTAAACCCGCTTTAAATGGATCAATTCCACGAATCGATTGTACATAAGCAGGAGTTAAAATCATACCAGAGAACATAGCCATTGAGACGATAACCGAGATAGCTGATCCCAACGCAAACATTGGGTATTTATAAATACGTAATTCTAACAAAGGCTGATCCATACGTAATTGTTTTAATATGAAGATCATTAAGGCGATAAAACCAACTGAAATCGTGCCATATACCCAAGGACTTGACCAGCCCTTATCCCCCGCTGCACTAAATCCATACAGTATACCACCGAATGCTATTGTTGATAATAATACGGATGGGAAATCTAAATGAACTTCACGTGTTTCCATCACGTTTTCTAATTTCCAAACAGCAAACAATAAACTAATAACAGCAAACGGAATAATCATTTGGAATAGCATTCGCCAATCATGGTGCTCAACAATATATCCTGATAATGTAGGACCTATTGCTGGTGCCATAATCATGACTAAACCAAATATCCCCATCGCTGCCCCACGTTTTTCTCTTGGGAAGCTAGTTAACATGACATTCATTAAAAGTGGTGACATTGTTGATGCACCCGCCGCTTGCACCATACGACCCGCTAATAGCATACCGAAGTTAGGTGCAAATCCAGCCATAATTGTACCAATCGTAAAGACTGACATCGCTGCAATAAATAAATGTCTATTTTTAAAGCGTGTTACAAAGAATGCCGAAGCTGGTACCAAAATACCACTTACAAGCATATACCCTGTCGCAAGCCATTGTACCTTAGAGTACGTTGTGATACCAAAATCTTTCATGATTGTTGGTAATGCAACATTTAATAATGTGTTATTTAGAAAAGCAACAAAAGCACCCACAAATAAAATAGCAATCATGCCATAAGGGGGCTTTTTCATTGTTTGCTCACTATTCATTTATATCCCTCAATTCTTTCTTGTTTTTTTCGATAAAACTTATTTTATACTCGCAGTCTACTTTTTTCAAGAAAAAAGAATATTCCCTCCATAAACATTGATATATAGGCGTTTTCGTATTAGAATGATAGTATAATAACTTTAAAAAGGTGAGGTTATGAACAAAAGAAAAAGACAAATAATTACTGCTGCTCGTGAGCTTTTTATCGAAAAAGGATTCGTGGAAACATCAATTAACGATATTATTAGTGCAGCAAAAATTTCAAAAGGTACATTTTATAATCATTTCGCTGCCAAAAACGAATGTTTAATCGCCATTCTAGATGAAGGGCGTGAAGAGGCAAGCAATCGTCGACATGAGCTTCTTTACGGAAAAGACCCGACTGACTTAGAAGTGTTAACACAGCAAGTTGCCGTGCTCATGTATGTCAATCGGGAGCACAATCTAATTCAAATTTTTGAATCGATTACCTCTTCTCGTGACAAAGAACTTAAAAAGATTATTTTGAACTATTACTTACAGGAGCTAGAATGGCTTGCTAATCGTTTTGTACAAGTTTTCGGTGAAGAAATTAGTACTCTGAGCTATGAATGCGCTATACAGGCTCTCGGAATGATTAACCTTTCATTACGAGCAGTTTTAATTTCGGATTTCCAATTTATTAGTCGCGAAGCAATTGTCCGTGTAGCATTGCGCAATATTAAAGCAATCATTCCTGTAATGTTAGAATCCAAAGAAGTCATTATAAACGTTGAAATGATTAACGCTATTCAAAATGTGGTGAACTATCAATCGATTAACAAGGAAATGATTGTTGAACAATTGCATGGATTTATGAAGGAATTGTCTAAGGATGAAACAGTTGAGGGCTTAGAATACACTGAATTTTTGCTAGAAGAATTACAACGTGAGAAACCAAAGCTTTTCATTATCGAATCACTACTTACTCCTTTCAGAAAAGCATTTGTCGGGACGGGACATGCTGCTGAAGCACGCGACATCGCCAATAATTTATGGCGCTACGTGAAAATTGAGCATCCATCAGAGAGATGTATATAGTAAAACACTTAAAGGAGCTATCTAGAAAGTCAAGCACTCATGTCTTGCTAGATAGCCCCTCAATTAATATGGAATTTACCTATTTATTGCTTCATTTGACGATCTTTCGGCCCTATCCAAAAGCCAATCACAATACTGGCAGCCACTACAAGAAAAGGTGCATACAAAATAATAAATTGATTCATTATAGTTCCTCCCTATACATGATGATTACGTTTACCACAAGCATAGTCACGATCAAACACAAACCATTTCATTACTAAATATAGTGAAGGTATGAGTAGAACTAGCCCTCCAATAAACGCTATCACTAAGGCAACAGCCATTGTTTCGTTTGTAAAGCTGTCATAGACTGATAGATACGGATACAGCAAATAAGGATAATGTGAAATACCATAACCGAAAAATGCAAATCCGAATTGTGCAACCATTAAAAATACTGCTATTCCATATTTTTTCTTTTTAAATAAAAGAATTAGTGTTATAAAAAATAGAACACCTGATATCGCGAAAAGCCACCACAGATTTAACATATTTTCATAATGCTCAGGCACATGTCCCTTTAACGCCACCATAACCCCTACTACACTTATTACGAGCGGTAACGACCAACCGAGTGCATATTTTCTCATTAAATTAGAAGCATGTTCATCTTGCGCTCTTTCCCCATACCAAGTTAAGAAAACAGCTGAAATATACAAAACCGCCACTATACTTAATAGCACAATAGACCAAGTTAACGGACTTGTGAAAAGTTTAGCAATTTGTAAGTGTGGCACTTCATTGACAATTTTCACAAACCCTCCCTCAGATATCGTTAATACAATAGAAAGGGATGCTGGTATGAATAAACCAGTAATTCCATACATCAATGTATAACCAATGTGTATCCCCTTCGAACTGTAAGATTCAAATGCATAATAACTACCTCTAATTGCAATTAATATTAATGAGATACTAACCGGCACTAGCAAAATTGTGCCATAATAATAAGCCGACTGAGGAAAGAAACCCACTATTCCTACAAAGAAAAATACAAGGAAGACGTTTGTAATTTCCCACACCGGAGATAAATAGCGCTTAATGACATTTGCCAATATACGGTCTTTACCAACCATGACACTATAAGCATTAAAGAAACCTGCTCCAAAGTCTATGGATGCAACAACGACATAGCCGAAAAGAAATAACCATAGTACTGAAATTCCTAAGATTTCTAAGTTCATTGTTCTTCACACCCTTCCACTTGTTTATGTTCTTCAATTTCACGTTCAATTGGGTTGTTACGGAACATACGAATAAGTGCTACGACACTCCCTATTGCTAATACAATGTAAAGGCCTGCAAATAGTATTAGCATAATATCGACTTGACCACTTGTTGTGGCTCCTTCCTCCGTTTTCATATAACCACGAAGTATCCAAGGCTGACGCCCTACTTCCGCAAACCACCAGCCTACCTCAACAGCAATAAGCGATAGTGGACCACCTGCCACCACTATTCTCTTAAAGCTTTTTGAAGAAATAAACTTCCATCCTCGCCACTTACCTAGTACATAAATAGCTGCAACGACAATTAATAAAGTCCCAATAACTACCATGATGTCAAACAAATAATGGATATAAAGCGGTGGCTGTTCATCCTTAGGAAATTGATCTAAACCTTTTACTTCTGCAAAAGGATTATTATGCGCCAATACACTCAGTGCGTACGGTACTTTAATGGCATATTTTACTTCTTCTCCATCTAATACGCCAAATAGTACAAGCGAAGCATCCTCTTTAGTTTCAAAATGCCATTCAGCAGCAGCTAATTTTTCAGGTTGATATTCAGCTAAATACTTCCCTGAAAAGTCACCTACGATCAGTGCCGCTAGCGAAAATACTAATCCAAGTTTCAATAATAGATGTAACGATTTTTTATGATACACATGCTTCGATCCTCGCAGCATACGATAAGCTGCGATAGAAGCTAATAAAAACGCTGCCGTCATATAAGATGTCACTAATACATGTGCTACCTTCGTTGGCATCGCAGGATTTAACATAGCAAGTACAGGCTGAATATTCACAAGCTCCCCATCTACAAGATCAAAGCCCTGTGGTGCGTTCATAAATGCATTCACAATCGTAATAAAAACAGCCGACATAGAAGCACCAATCGCTACTGGAACCAATAATAATAGATGTCGCTTTGGATTTTTGAATCGATCCCATGTGTATAAATAAAGCCCTAAGAAAATTGCTTCAACAAAGAACGCGAACGTTTCCATAAACAACGGCAACGCTATTACTTGACCAGCCAACTCCATAAAATTTGGCCATAGTAGTGATAGCTGCAATCCAATAGCAGTACCAGTCACAACACCAATCGCTACAGTAATTACAAACCCTCTTGCCCATCTTCTTGCGAGTAGTAAATAGTGTTCGTCATTATTTTTTAATCCAACCCATTGAGCAATCATTATCATTAAAGGTATGCCAACACCAATAGTTGCGTAAATAATATGGAATGACAATGTTAACTCTGTTAAGGCTCTACTCCACATTACAGCTGAATCATTCATTTAATTTCATCTCCTAGGTACCAAAAATTCTTCCAATTAGTGAAAGAAACATTATCCCAGCTACTAAAAAACTCATAATTATTAGCTTTTTCTCTTGTGATTTATAGGCAACAACTTTTTGTTTTTTAATCATCATCAATCAACCCCAATTTTAATCGTTGTCGCTAAAACAAAATTTTTGCTTTCATTTTTTATTGCCCAAGTGGAGCCGCCAGACTTTACGGTAATGAAAATGCCGCTAGGCCAAAAGGTGGCGGTATATATAGTGGCATTAAGTATTTAATGATTGAACCGCGTGTTCCCAATGTACTGGACATAAAAGATCCAACGCATCCAATCAGGAATCTCGCAATTAAAAATGTTATATCCACTGTGCTTGCATCTCCTTTTATTCATGTGCTTTCAGTATAATCTCGCTGCTTTTTCAGACATATAGGGGTTTTCCACTATTAGCTTTCCTCACTGTGACAATATTGCAAATTACTTTGAATAAGAAGAACAAATATGCTAAATCGCTACATCTGGCGCGAGGAATCGAAGCGACCTCGAAGTACAAAAACATTTGTTAATGACAAAAAAAAGACCACTCATTGTTTGAGTGATCCTGTAACCGTTCTAACGTCCTTTCGGGATATTATTTTTTACATTTAAGAAAGCTCCAGCTTCTACATATAGTTATTTGCAAGTCCATACTGGATAAGCTCAGCTTTATTACTTAAATCAAGCTTTTGCATAATATTTGATTTATGATTTTCAACCGTTTTACTACTGATATATAGCTGCTCAGCAATTTGGACATTCGTATACCCTAGAACCGTTAACCTCATTATTTCCTGCTCACGCACAGTTAAAATGCATTTATCTTCATGCCCTTTATGTTCAAACAATTTATTAATCTGTTCCTGTGGAATACCAACGTTATAATATATACGACCACTAGATACAGCATGGATAGCCTCATAGAGGACCCCACCTTGACTATTTTTCAAAATATAACCATTGGCTTCAACAGCAATCGCTTTTTGAATATAAGCAACTTCATTGTGCATTGTTAACATAATAATTTTAACGTTTGGCATTTGCTTATGAATTTCTTGAGTAGCTGTAAATCCATCTAACCCATTCGGAATGGATACATCCATCAAAATGACATCTGGTTCTAATGATAATGCCTGAGTTATCGCCTCTGCTCCATCACCTGCTTCACCTACGACGTCTACATCTTTATAATTTCCCAATAAAAGAACAAGTCCTTTACGGATTAGCACATGATCATCTACCACTAATACACGAATCATCTATAGTCATCCTTCCAATTAGGTACTTGAATACTAATTTTTGTACCTTTATTGTAAGCAGAAGTAATATTAAAAGATCCGCCTAACAAAGTTATTCGTTCCTCCATATGCTTTAAGCCAAGTCCTTCTTTCTTCACGTGCTGTAGATCAAATCCTACGCCATTATCTTCTATATAGAGTGCTAAATTTGATACTTTCTTTTCGAGCCGAATAACCACCTTAGAAGCCTTTGCATATTTAGCAATATTGTGTAAAGCCTCCTGTACAACACGATAAATATTGATTTCTACAGAAGGATGACAACGTTCTTCAAAATCTGTTTCTAATACTATAGAAATACTGGGATGAACCTTCTGCACTGAATCTACAAGTGTGCCTAATGTAGGTGAAATCCCTAACTGGTCAATACTTTGAGGACGGAGCTGATAGGCGTACAATTTAATATCATTCATTACTTGCCCTAGCTCATTGCGTACTTCTTCAATATACGTATTTAGCTTTTCATTATCTTTGACATAAGATTCTATCGCTTGCAATGCAACAGCTATTGTATACAATGATTGGCCAACGCCATCATGTAATTCCTGCGCAAGCCTTTTGTGTTCTTCCTCTTTCGCCTCAATCAGCTGTTTAATAATAAGTTTTGAAATCCGAGCCTCTTCTTCTTTTAACTGTAGGGTTTGATCGCGCAGTACAAGAAGAAACTCTTGCTCGTTTGTTTTACTGTCTGTATACATCAGCGCTGTGCTAATTTCAACATCTATTTTACAACCATGATACGTAAGCATTTTCGATAAAAAATAGGGAACCTCATTATGTTCTATTAAATAACATGTATGTTCTGTTGGAGACTTTTGGCGATTTTCGCAAAATGAACAATAGGGTACTCGATCTCCTAATTTCCACCCCGTTAACCGCATCGCTGAAGGATTCATCATTAAAATTTCACGATTGTGATTCATAATGATGATTCCGTCTTGAATATATTGAAATATTTGCTGTAAATATTTATTTTTTAGCTGTTCTTTCTCCAACCTAAACACACTCCTGACTTAAAATGAAGGCACACTGAAAAATATATTTCTTAAATTTCTTTGCAGTTACCTTCCTTTAAGTTTACTTGTTACCAATAAATACTTTGCCCTAAATTTTTTCTTCTATCAAGCTATAACTCTTCACTCCATGCCCCTCTTTCCAAATGATGAGAACACTCATACTTTTTGGATCATCACCATAACATGTGGTTGATTTATTTCCGTTCCGACTGGGCGTTTTCCCGAAGCATCCAATGAACCCCCAGCCTCTAATCCAATTAATATATGGCATACGTTTTAACAAATATCATCCCTAACTTTTGGTGATGAGCCAAAAAACTACTATTTACAGTTAAATTTCAATACAAAAACTGTACCTTCCGCTCCTGATTGGACACTAATGGTACCATCGTGTAAATCAATTAACTGCTTAGTAATTGCCAATCCTAGACCTGTACCCGTTGTATCGTCCGTTGTATTAGTACCGCGATAATATCGCTCAAAAAGGTTATCGAGCTCCTCCTGAGGAATTCCCGGACCTTGGTCGGCAATCGTCAGCATAATTTCCTTACCTAGATTTTGCGCTTCTACGTTTACCTTTGTACCAACAGGTGTATATTTTTTAGCATTGGTTATTAGATTATCTAAAATGCGCTTTAATAAAAGCTCGTCCGCTTCGAGCATGATATCTCCATAAACTTTTACAGACACTTGCTCATCTGCAAATTGTGGCAACCATACGTTGAGTGGTAACAACACTTTTTCTAGCTGTATCGCTTTATTTTTTATTTGATACGTATATGTTAGGTCTTGTATAAGAGCATCCATATACGTTGCCTTCTCCTGCATCGTTGTTGCAAAAACTCGCATTTCTTCCTTTGTCCACTCATAGTCTTCAGAAGCTAGCATTGTTGAATAACCATAAATAGAGCTTAACGGCGTCTTTAAATCATGGGATAATCCTGTTATCCATTCCTCACGTAATTGCTCTACTTGCTTAATCTGCCTTTCATTGGAGGAAAGGCGTTCTGATAAATTATTAATCGATTCATCAACTGGCTGAAATAATTTAAATTTCCTCTTTAACTCCCCTGTCTTCCGATGATGGATTTTTCTATCTTTCACCTTACTGTAGTCAAACTGCGTTAGTCGCTCGATACGAGATATTACATAAACAAGCGGACGAACAAATTGACGGGAAACGCTAATTGATAAAAAGATGACCCCTATTAACAAGAAGATATGTCCACCAAAGAAGATGGAAACAAATAAAACCATTGCTTTATTAAAAGGTTCCTCAAATGGCTTATATGATGGATTAGGCATACGCACAACTAATGTCGAGCCATCCTCTAAAGCAGCATTTTGCGTAAACTCTTTATGCTCAAAAATATCGTATTTCTCTTCTAGCAATTGAGGTTTATGTAGCTTTTTATAGCGCTCACCGATGACTTCTACACGATCCCACTGCTCATTATAAATTTCAACAGAGGCCTTCTTATCCTGTAAACGCTGGAGCAATTCTGAGGGAATCTGTCCTTTTTCCTTCCAATCCTGAAATGCTTCCTCAAATAGTGGTTGAACAGGTGAAGTTGGGAGGAATAACAAATAATAGTTAGGAATTTCCCATGTGTGCATTCCTGGACGCTTCAGAGCCATTATTTCGTTATCTGTCATTCCACATAATTCACATGTATCTCCCGTGTAATCAACAATATTCATCGATTGATTGAGCAAATATAATTGTCCTACGTTTTCCTTGGCACGCTTCACTAAATAATCAGCAATCTTTATAGAATCTCCACTTTCTACGACAGCATCATCTTTTATTTCAGAGGAAGTCATTATATGGATATTGTCTCCGACATGACCATTGATAAAGATTGCAAAAAACACCAAACTAATAATAAAGCCAGAAATAATTAGTAAATAAAAAATGATGAAATAAGACACAAAACGAAGCGATAATTTTCCAGCCGGTTTCATCATTGAACATCTCCAACAAGCTTATAACCAATACCCCTCACAGTAATAATGCACGTTGGTTTACCTGGATTCTTTTCTATTTTTTCTCGCAGTTTTCGAATGTGTACCATCACTGTATTATCATCAAACAAACAGTCACCCCATACACGCTCATAAATTTGCTCCTTCGATAATACTTGCCCTGCATTTTCACATAAATATTTCAATAAATAAAATAATCTACCACTAATAATTTCCTTTGTATCATTAACAATTATCTCTGCTGCATCGACATCAAATGTAAAGCGACTACATATAAATAAATGACTTTCTGGCACATCCTTTTTCTTTATATATCTTGCAAGCTGTACTTTCACCCTCGCAACAAGCTCAAGAGGATTAAATGGCTTTGTAATATAATCGTCTGCACCGTTCATAAAACCACGAAGCTTATCTGCATCACTACCTTTAGCAGTTAAATAGAATATAGGTGCTTCACTTTGCTCTCGAATCATATTTGCCATATCAAGTCCACTACCATCCGGGAGCATAATATCTAATAGATAAAAGTCAAAAATCTTCGTTTCAATTTTCTTTTTTGCTTCTTGAACAGTGCCACAGAGTGTAATGTTCAAAAATCCTTCTTTTCTTAAGATAATTTCAATCATTTCTGCAATTGCACGTTCGTCCTCTAACACTAAAATTGATGCGTCTTGCATGCTATCACCTTCTTTTAAGATTACTTTAAGGTAGTCATCATTTCACCATAAGCTTTGCCAACTACACTATGTATAAGATAACCAATTAAGGAGATAAAACGCAATGACAACTAACCGTGTTACCTTCATAGATACAATGCGTGGGTTTAGCTTATTCGGCATATTAATGGCAAATCTGTTAATTTTCCAGTTTGGCATGTACGGCAAAGATGAACTAAAAGATCTTTCTGCCCTAGATAATGGAGCTTTGTATTTTGTAAAAATCTTTATAGAAGGATCATTTATGCCAATCTTCACCATTTTATTTGGCTTCTCACTTATTAAACTTATAGAGTCTATTCGTAGAAAAAAGGAAAAGAGTCGATGGTCCATTTTACGCCGTGCAACAGGGCTAATAGCATTAGGATGGCTCCATTCATTTTTATGGGATGGCGATATTTTATTTTCCTACGGTTTTATGACTTTATTTTTAATCCCATTTATTAATCGCAAACCAAAAACAGTATTTATTTGGGCAGGCATTTTATTTTTACTGACAACGGCTCTATCATTCGGTCCTACAATGGTATCTGAAAAAGAACAAAAAGAGTTAGCAACATATATTGAGAAGGCTGACAATGTGTATGCGAATGGAAGTTATTTAGAAATACAGAATTTCCGTTCAACTGTCATACCTCCTGGAATGGACGATCCTGCTATCATACTTATTATTCTTATTTTGGGACCTATCATGTATGCACCATTATTCCTTTTTGGTATGGGTCTCGCTAAAAAGCAAGCGTTTGTAAATATGGAAAGTGAAAAGAAATGGTATTTGATAGGATCAATACTCGTTCCTATAGGCCTTGCTTGTAAAAGTCTTAGTTTTATAGATAGCTATTTTTCCGGAATGTTGATGATGGGTGGGTCACAGCTACTTTCAATTGGCTATGTCTGCCTTGCAGCTTTAATATATAAAACTCGCCCAGTACAAATGCTAGCTCCTGCTTTTGAGAGTGTCGGTAAACTTTCATTAACCAATTATCTAATGCAAACCATTATTTGTACAACAGTATTTTATGGATATGGTCTAGGCTTATACGGCAAGCTAGGCGTATTTGGCGGTATTATATTTGGATTAGTCGTGTACAGCTTACAATGTGTTTTCAGCCTTGCCTATTTCAAGAAATTTAAACGCGGACCATTCGAATCAGTACTGCGCGTATGGACGAATTGGTCTTGGAATGGACAGATTAAAACCAAACTGAAAGGAAGTATTTTACATGAATAGTGACTCCAAAGAGGACTTTACAGATACATGGTGGTTCTTAGGAATCTGTACTGCTGTAGCCATAGTTTTAACACTATTTGCGTTTTAATAAATTGAAACTTTACTCAGTGATGCTTTCTTCAACCCTATTATCAGTCTTCATCAATCGGGCTTTTACGGACTGTTAATAGATAAACTAACAATCAACTTTCCTTGGAAACAACTATACAACAGCATCTTGGGATTCGTTTTCATTCGCCCCCTACTGTATACTATGACTACACATACTATACAGCTTAGGGGGCGTTTTTTTGCTGCAACGAATTATCATTACTGGCTATAGACCACATGAATTAGGCATTTTTAATGACAAGCACCCTGGCATTGCCATCATAAAAAAAGCACTCGAAAATCGTCTGCGTATATTGATCGATGAAGGTTTAGAATGGGTGATTATTAGTGGTCAGCAAGGTGTTGAAACATGGGGTGCTGAGGTTGTTCTTGCGTTAAAAAAAGAATTTCCTCATTTAAAATATTCAGTTATCACTCCTTTTTTAGAGCAGGAGAAAAATTGGCAGGAACATAAAAAAGAAAAATATCAAGCATTAGTAGCTCAAGCAGATTTTGTAACGAGTGTAACGAAAAAGCCATACGAGGCTCCGTGGCAATTTATCGAAAAAGACAAATTCATTATACAAAATACAGATGGTCTGCTACTAATTTATGATGAAGAAAATGAAGGTTCCCCGAAGTATATGAAACGTCTAGCAGAAAAATATATGGAAACACACGAATATACACTTTTAATGATCAACGCTTATGATTTACAAGTAGTAGCAGAAGAAATACAGCAACAAGATTGGTAGGAAAAATATTGCTATAATTTTCTGATAATTATATACTTGAACTATATTAGTCATAGCCTTATGGATCATCACAATAGCGTGTGGTTGATCTCCGTTCCGACCGGGCGCTTTGTTGCTGCCGCTACGTTAGCACTACGCTTTCGCACAGAGCAAAGCTTCCTGGGGGCGTCCGATGAGCCGCTTATCCCCAAGGAGTCGCCCAGTCTCCACTCCAATCAACTTATATAAAAATGGTATTTCTTTTTCACATCTACTTTTCTACCTTTAGTGCTAATTTCTAAAAAGGAGTTGCTACATTTGAGTAAAAAAATCGAAGTGGTTCTTGAGTCGTCGCCGGTGAATGTTTCTCATGATACGTACCGCAGAGAGTGCAGATATACACGAGGGATTCATATTGAAGAACAAGAGTTTAAAGCAATTTTGGATGCAATGTGCCACGATTCACGTCTGTATTTTGATTTCCATAATCCACGTAAGGAGATTAAAAAAGGAACATATTTAAATGGACATTCTGGGTTAGCGCGTAATATTTATAATTACTATAAAACAAATCACAATATTGAACTGACCGAGCTTATAAACGGTAAAGATTTTTATGTAAAAATTATATAAAGTGATAAATTGATTTCATAAAATGGGTTGTTTCTTACATAACAACTCACTTTTTATATTCAATGAAAAAGAGCTACCCTCAAACGAGAGTAGCTCTTTCTATTTTAAAGGTCCGATACTTGAGCACCTAATTCTTTATTATTGTACACTTCAGTGTCCAATTCTTTTGTAATACGTGCTGTTGTCACACCTGCAGTCATTGAACCACTTACATTAAGAGCTGTACGACCCATGTCAATTAATGGCTCAACAGAGATTAATACACCCGCAAGTGCAATCGGTAAATTAAGTGCTGATAATACAAGAATTGCTGCAAATGTCGCACCGCCACCGACACCAGCTACACCAAATGAGCTGACTGCTACAACTGCAATAACAGTAATGATAAACACCGGGTCAAGCGGATTAATCCCAACTGTCGGTGCAATCATAATCGCTAGCATTGCAGGATAAACACCAGCACAGCCATTTTGACCAATCGATAAACCAAATGAGCCAGAGAAGTTTGCAATACCCTCAGGTACACCAAGACGACCTGTTTGTGTTTTAATGTTCATTGGCAAAGCACCTGCACTTGAACGTGAAGTGAAGGCAAATAATAATGTTTCCGCAGATTTCTTTAAATACGTAAATGGATTTAAACCACTTAAAGTAAGAATTAATAAGTGTACTATTAACACGATAAATAACGCTACATAAGACGCAATAACAAATTTACCCAGATTATAGATTGCTCCGAAATCCGATGTTGCCACTGTACGTGCCATGATTGCTAAAATACCGTACGGTGTTAAACGTAAGACAATTGTTACAACGCCCATTACTAATGCATAGATGGCATCCAAGCCTTTTTTAATAGTAGCCGCAGTATCCCCATCCTTACGTGCTACACGTAAGTAAGCAAAACCTAAAAATGCTGAGAAAATTACAACAGCAATTGTTGATGTAGAACGAGCACCTGTTAAATCTAAGAATGGGTTTGCTGGGAACAACTCAATAATTTGCGTTGGTAAATCCGGTGCAGTTAAGCCAGAAGTTTTTTCCTCTAAATACGCTCCACGCTCTGCTTCTGCAGCACCATGTATAATATGTGAAGCATCTAAATGAAACACTGTTGCTGAAAAAATACCAACAGCAGCTGATACTGCAGTTGTACCGATTAAAATGGCTAAAATAAGAGCTGCCATTTTTCCAAAGTTTTTACCAACCTTCATTTTCGTAAAGGCTATTAAAATGGAAATAAAAATTAATGGCATCGCAACCATTTGTAGTAATTTAACATAGCCAGTACCAATAATATTGTACCAATTTGATGTTTTAGCTAACACATCAGAATCAATACCATATATTAAATGCAGTCCAAGACCAAGTACTATACCTAGGCCTAAACCAGTAAAAACACGAGTTGAAAACTTAACGTGCTTTTTATTCATAAAATATAAAATTCCAACGAACACGAGTAAAACGGCAACGTTAAGAATAATTTGTAATGTAGACACTAGACAGCCCCCTAAGAAGTTTAATTATAATGTAAATCGAATTATATACCTATAATCCCTATAATTCAAGTATGTTTTATTTAGATTAATAATTTCTTAAAATAAAGCGGCTTACTTCTTTTGATTATGCCCTTAAAATCGAATTTAATAATTCAGCTCATCTCTGTTACCGAAAGCGTCCGTTAGAAAAAAAAGACTGTGGGCAAGCTCAAATTATTACGAGCTTGCCCACAGTCTGACCTACTTCGTTTAATGAACGAGGTAAGTTTCTTTTTCATGGTCATTAATAAGGTAACAGCTTCCCGAAATTCTTTTACATTGTTTTTTCACACGTGTCACCGCATCAGACAATTGATCAACAGATTCAAATTGCTGATATTGATTAGTAATAACCGCAATGGATAGCGTAGTACAAGATAAAAGCTCTAGTTTACCAGCCCTATTTTGAACTTGTAAGTCTGTTAAATCCTCTACATCATAAAAGCTTAAAATACATGCATCAAACTCATCAATAATCCTTTGACAGATTGGCGCAGCCTCATAATGCGGAAGAATTGCCACGAAATCATCTCCACCAATATGCCCTAAAAAATCTTCTGTACAAACTATATTTCTTTTCAAAATATCTGTTAAATACAGTAATATTTTATCCCCTTTATTAAATCCATACGTATCATTGTAAGATTTAAAATGGTCTAAATCGAAATATATTAAACTATATTGTGGTAGCTGTAATGATTCCTCTAGCTTTTCATCAATTAATTTATTGCCAGGAAGACTACTTAATGGATTTAAAAAACTAGCAATAGCTACTTGTGTGTCTACGAGTTTTAACAGTAGCTCTCGAATACTGACTACACCATAATATAAGTCATTTCTTGTTACAATCACATCATCATATAAGTCTTCTGGAGGTCTAGACATTGCTAACGTACTGACCTCTGTTATAGGTATATTACGATCTACCATTAAAGGATTCTCTTTAATAATAAGCTGATTATGCCTTCCCATAAATAAATTATAGCCATAGCGTGTACCAATTTTTTGATAGAAATGTGTACGTGTAATATGCCCAATTGGTTTGTCATCTCGAACAACAACCACACTACGTAATGACAGATTACTTGTAAAAAGTAAATCCACCTCTTTATTTTTCACAAATTCATTAATACAAGGAACCTTTTCTATGACTTCCCCTATCATCATGGTCATCCATCCTTATTTTCCCCAAATGTATTTCCTTTGCGGGTTTCCCTATCGCATAACCTTGCGCATAGTGGATACCAATATTACGTAAATAATGAAGCTCTTCTTGGCGTTCAATACCCTCAGCAATAATTTTCGTCTCAGCCTGCTCTGCGTATCGCATCAGTAATGTAACAAGCTGCTGCTGCTCTCTGTTTTTATCAACAAATTGTATTAAGGAACGGTCTAGTTTAATAAATTCTGGCTTTAAGTAAATTAGAGTTTTCAAGCTATTATAGCCTGAACCCACATCATCCACTGCAATTCGATAACCCTGTGATCGATAATGTGATAATACACGTTCAAACTCTACAAAATCTACCACTGCACTACGTTCAGTTAGCTCAAACACTACCTGCTGTGGTTTTATGCCAAGCTCCTTTAACAAATGCAAGGTTTCACCACTATGGTAGTTCTTATCTAGTAACACATTAGGATGTATATTGACAAATACTAAAAAATCTCTGTTTACCCATTCTCCTTGCAACCGTTCTTTGAAACGCTGTAATGAAAGATTGCGACAAAAGCATTCAAATAAAAATACGCAGTCTGTTTGCCCAACAAATTCATAAAACTGATCAACACTATTAAACAGTTCTGAAGGCTCTGGACGATTCAGTGCCTCAAAACCAACCGTTTGTCTCGTCTGTAAATCGACGATAGGCTGAAAGTAAGTATGTAAATTCTTGTCCTGAATAATTTGCTTCAATGCTTTTAAACGTTTTATATAGAGCGTATTTTTTTGATGCTGTCCATATAAAAACTTTAAATAAGAAAATAAATTACTTGTTTTTATGCTTTGTCTCACAACAGACTCCATTCTCGCACCTCTTAAATCGGTTATTAGGATCTATTGTACGCTTACATTGTAAATGCACTGTGAATTTCATGTAAAAAGAGGTGTCTCTAGCACTAGATTTCCTTATAAAAATAATCTCTTTTGATCAGTTGAGCGAGTGGTATAATTGCAGGTTGTGGAGAAGGTAGTTCGAGTGGAGATTCGTTGTTTTATCAGCGATTTTGACCAGTTTATCAGCGATTCTTGGTGCTTTATCAGCGATTTTGACCAGTTTATCAGCGATTCACCATGCTTTATCGCGATTTCACTTTGTCCTTTCAGCGATACTAATAGTATTTTACTGACAAGTACTTTTATAATAAGTAATAGAAGCTCAATCACAAGAAAGGTTGCTTGATATACCAATGAATGTAGAGAACTTTTTACAACTTCCTATTACGAAGGATTTTACAGTAGTTGCTGGTCGCAATGGTTTACATAAACCCGTTCAAAATGTTGAAATTCTAGACTTTGAATTTTCGCCCGATATTCAAACTGTGCGAGAAACGATTTTCACACCGAATAGTGTTGTTTTAAGCAGTTTATTATTCGCAAAGCAAAAACCAGAATATTTATGGAATGCTGTGAAAAGCCTTATTGAGCTAGGGGCAAGCGCTTTAGCTTATAAACCTGTTATCTTTGAGGATTTGCCAGAGGAAGTGTTAGCCTATGCAGATGAACAAAATTTCTCGATATTGCGATTTGGCGGAGATGAATTTTTTGAGAAGATTATTTTAGAAACGATGGCCTATGCAAAAACACAGGATTATTCATTCTTTTTAGAAACGATCATGCGACGTCTAATGGAGGAAGAAGTAACAGATGAACAAATAAAGTCTATTTTACAGCAAATCAATAAGCCCTTTGAAAAATATGTATTTGTTGCTAATATTCAAACGCAAGATCATGCAAATAGTCAATGGATGCAATCTCTTTTTCAATTAGAGCCTCTATTGAAATCTGGTATGATTTGTAGCTATAAAAAGAGCCTCTTTATTTTAATGACCCATCCATCACAGCAATTTCAATTTGAAAAACTTCTCAATGAATGGTTAACGATGTATGCAATCTCAACTGATTCATTGACCTTTGGCTATAGTCGTTGTCACATAACACAAACAGAATTCCCTATTGCTGTTCGTGAAGCCTTTTATGCACGTATCATGGCTGAAATTGAAACGGCGTCTATATGTCATTATGAGAACCTCGCTTCCGATTGGTTGTTAATTGAATTGCATCGTAAGGACGCTAAATTTGCTATGGACTATGTAAATAGCTATCTTGGTCCCCTACTTGAGGAAAAGGTTGATCCGGATTTAATGAAAACAGCAATCACCTATATCATAAAACAAGGAAATATTAAAGAAGTAGCCGTTGCTCATTACTGCCATCCAAACACAATCCGTTATCGTATGTCAAAAATACGTCAACTAGTAGCTCCTTTAGAAAATGATTATGTATTTTATGAACGACTGGCAGCAGCCATTAAATTGTACTTATTACATAGCAAAATGAATGTCGAATGACAGCTTTGGAATAAGTACAAAAAAACGCCTGAATATTTAGAATTAAAATCAAATTATTTTCTTCCATCACATGTTATTCTATTGAAGTTAGGAGGAAGAATAATGAAACAATACATAGCTGATGGTATGCTGTTAGTCACTGCAATCGTTTGGGGTAGCGGATTTGTATTAACGGCTATCGCATTGGAATATTTAACAGCTTATCAAGTGATGGCAGGTAGATTTTTATTAGCTGCCATTATACTCACAATTTTATTTGGATACAGATTAAAAAAAGCTTCAAAATCAGTTATCTGGAAGGGTATTTTGTTAGGGACCATTTTGTATATTGCCTTCGCCCTTCAGACAGTAGGTTTACAATATACAACACCCTCTAAAAATGCATTTTTAACTGCTGTAAATGTCATTATTGTGCCATTAATCGCGTTTGCAGTTTACAAGCGCCGTATAGATGGCTATGAGATTATCGGTTCTATTATAGCAATTGTTGGAATCGGTTTTTTATCATTACAGGGCTCACTGACAATGAATATCGGAGATGCACTTTCCTTAGCATGTGCCGTCGCCTTTGCCTTTGATATTTTTTGTACCAACCTATTTGTCCAAAAGGAAGATGCCATTGCCCTTACGATTATTCAATTTATCACAGCAGCATTTTTAGGTGTCTTGGTCGTAGTCTGTCAAGGCGATATCCCAACTACTCTTGAAAAAGAAGCAATCTATTCAATCATTTATTTAGCGATTTTTTCAACTACTCTTGCCTATCTTTTTCAAAATGTTGCGAATCAATATACATCTGCTACAAAGGCAGCTATTATCCTGTCGACAGAATCATTCTTCGGCATGGTACTATCCGTTATATTCTTACATGAGGTATTAACGAGTCGTATGGTTGTTGGGGCAGTACTGATTTTACTAGCCATATTAATTGCCGAAGTAAAACCTGCACATCCTAAAAAACGAATGATGAAGAGCTCTCGATAACGAATTTCAAAATAGTTTCAGTCCTACTGAAGCTATTTTTTATTAAAAACGACTCGTCATGATACTTGTAGTAATCCCTGCTACCAAAATTGTAATAATAGAAAGCAGTAATGTACTAGAAGATAAAAGCAGTCCCCCTATGACGATGACGATTGAATCTATCATAAAAATGAGTATCCCAACATTAATTCCGGTTTTATCACTTAAAAATTGTGCAATCAAATCTGTACCACCCGTGCTTGTCTGAAATCTAAGCATCAAACCAACACCAAAACCCATAAGTATCCCTCCAAATATGGCGCTATAGATGGCATCTACCTGAATAAGGTTCCGAACGGGCTTTAGTAAATCAATACTAAGAGAATAGGCGAATAATCCATGTATACTATTGTAAAAATACGCTCTGTATTTATACCAAGAGATGATAAAGATTGGAATGCTAATAATGATGATCATTAAACCTATTTTAAGTTTATATATATAGTGTAAAATAAGCGCTATCCCTACAACTCCCCCATCTAAAATTTGATAAGGAGTTAAGAATAGATTAATTCCTAATGATACCGCGGCACTCCCTATAAGAATGACCAAGCCTTTCGTAAAAAAATACATACAACACCCCTCCGGGACTTAACATGTTTTTATAGTATGAAAAAATTGATTTGAACATGTTATTGTTCACGTCTGTCGGTGTAATAGTAGTGATATTTTTTATCGAGCTTGGTCGCTAAATTTCTCTATAAATTGTGTGAATACAAAAAATGGATCATCACCAAAACGTGTGGTTGATTTCCGTTCCGACTGGGCGCTTTTATCGCTGACGCTTCGCTTTCGCGCAGAGCAGAGCTACCTGGGGGCATCCGATGAGCCGCTTGGGCCAACAGATGTTTTTTGCGCGAAAGTGTAGTGTTAACGTAGCGGCAGCAAAGTGTTTTTGTCTGTGCGAAAGCGTAGTGCAACGTAGCGACAGCAACAGCACCGATGCTGGTCACGAAGGCGTTATCACAGGACGTGATGGTTTTAGCCTTCGTTCCTCTATCGCTAATCCCCACGGAGTCGCCCAGCCTCCACTCCAATCAACTTATTTACATAATAGACGTTTTAACAAAGTCATCCACAACTTTTGGCGAGAACCCCAAAAGCCCTTCTGTATATAAACGGAAGGGCATTTTTTAAGGAAAAACTATTTGTTTTTTGCCTTCATGCGATTCAGCAAAAAACCACCTTTAAATGTTTTGGGCTCGTAAGAAATAATAAAAGCATTTGGTTCATAATGCTCCACAATTTGAAACAATTCTGTCTCTCGATTTCTCTTTGTTAATATTTCATATTTATAGCGATTACTATCTCTACCTTCCCCAATATAAATCGTCACAGCAAAGCCTTCATTACGAAGGAAATTCACGAGCTCTTCATTCTTACTTTGCGTATTGATTGTTGTATAGACATAGCCAATCGCTAGTTTACGTTCAATTTTGGCCCCTAGAAAAATACCTAAACCAAAACCAGCAGCATAAACAACCATCGCTAAAATACTTTGATCTCCATTAAAGACAAGAGAAAGGCCAAATACATACACTAACATTTCCAGCATTCCGAATATGGCAGCAAGGAACGTAATGTTCTTCACTAAAAATATTGTACGTAACGTTAAAAAAGGCACATAAATTAATTGAAGTAATACAATCAAAAATATACTTTGCATTTGTATGAGACCTTTCAAAAAGTAGTTTTATATACTATAAATGTATGTCGAGACATCGACTTGCATTCTATTAAGATGCAACTATTTTCTAGATTCCCTTACAAATAGAATTTAAACAACTACTTTTCATAAAAAAATGCCACCTACTATAGTAGTAGATGACATTTTGTTTATATAGAAATCCTTTATGCTTCGGCCCAATCATGTTGAATAATATATTACGAATAATCGTAATGACAGAACCACTTACGATACCGTTTGATGTTAGAAGAGATATACTTTCTGAGAGTTCCTTGAAAACAGGAACAACCGATACACCGACAGTGGTGGGTATTTAAAGGACACCTCTGAAAAGAAGTGCCCCCATTTTAAATGACTACCCTTTTAAATGGCTAACAATCCAAATTCATCGAACTTTCTTTTTTATTAGTTCGTCTATGTAATACTCTTTAAGCCAAACTTCCAATTTCATTCTTTCTTCTTGACACATATGCGACTTCATAGTTTCTTGTAGTTCTTCAAGAACTTCTTTAGCGGTTTTTAAATTCATTTATACCCAACCTTTCCATAAGGTTCATAATATTCCATAGACAATTGGATTACAATACCTAATTTTCCTGTTATATAGGGTAGTCTTATGAAATATATGAGACAATCCACCAACTAATGCTAGTGATTTTTTTAGGTTGGGATAACCTTATTACTTAGCAGGTCTTCTCAGCACTTTCTCCATACCATCTTTTCCCCTAGTAAAATAGCCATTCGAGTAGGATGTCTTCATAACTAACATTTCATCTTCTGTTAGGTCACGGTCTAAAGTATCCTTAATTTGATTCTCTTTTTCACATCCATATTGACACCAAACCTTAAAAACATAGGTTAATTGAACAAGGACTCATTTGAAGTACTAATAATACGATAATCTCTTTTAATGCCAAAGTCATTTCCGCATAAAAAAATGCCATCTACTATAAAAAGTAGATGACATTTTTTATTTCCAGAGAATCTTTAAGCTTCCCCATGCATCGGGTCTTCCTTATGCTTAGGCCCAATCATGTTGAATAAAATATTAAGGATAATTGCTGTGACAGAACCACAAACGATACCGTTAGATGTTAGAAGAGATACACTCTCTGGAAGTTCCTTGAAAATATCAGGAACAACCGATACACCTACACCAAGACTAACTGCAATCGCAGCAATCATGGCATTCTCCGCTGACTCATTCATAACAGGTACTAGCATGCCCATACCTTGAGTTATTACCATACCGAACATCGCTAGCATTGCCGCACCAAGTACTGGTGTTGGAATGATCGTTGTTAATGCTGCGATTTTTGGTAGGAAACCAAGTGATACTAGTAAACCACCTGTGATGTAAATAACTTTGCGATCTTTTACGCCTGACATACGAGTAAGTCCCACGTTTTGTGAGAATGTTGTATATGGGAAAGCGTTGAAAATACCGCCGATAACAGAGGCAAGACCTTCAGAACGATACCCTCGTGCTAAATCTTTTGAATCTAATTTTTTATTACAAATGTCACTGAGCGCAAAATAAACCCCTGTTGATTCTACTAAAGAAACCATTCCTACGAGTGTCATTGTAATAATCGCAGATGCATTAAATGTTGGCATCCCGAAGTAAAATGGCTGAACCATGTGTAATACTGCAGCATCTGAAACAGGGCTAAAATCAACCTTCCCCATAAATACTCCTAGGATTGTCCCCACAACTAATCCGATTAAAATAGAAATTGCACGGATGAAGCCTGTAGAGAAGCGATAAACTACTAAAATAATAACGAGTGTAATAAACGCTAAAGCTACATTCGAGCCAGATGCAAAATCTTTCGCACCTAGTCCACCCGCCATATTGTTTAAAGCTACTGGTAATAAAGAGATACCGATAATCGACACAACCGAGCCTGTAACAACTGGTGGGAAGAATTTTACTAACTTACCGAAAAAGCCTGCAATAATCATAATGATTATACCTGATGCAATAATAGATCCATAAATATCTGTAATACCTTGTTCGGGATTAGTACCGATTGCAATAATTGGACTAACTGCTGTAAATGTACAGCCTAGTACTACTGGCAAACCGATACCGATAAATTTACCTGAATACACTTGTAAAAGCGTTGCGATCCCACACATCATAATGTCAATCGCTACTAAATACGTCATTTGTGTTGAATCAAAGCCAATTGCCCCACCGATAATCAGTGGCACTAAAATGGCTCCTGCATACATCGCAAGTAAATGTTGAATAGCTAGCGTCGTCGATTTAACGGTATTCATTACGCATTAGCCTCCGCAGCAAATGTTACTTTGCCGTCCTCTAGAGAGTCTACAATTGCTAATGATTCCACGCGAACTCCTTGTTGGCGTAATAATTTCCCACCGTCTTGGAAGCCTTTTTCAATAACAATACCTACACCCACAACATTTGCACCAGCTTGTGCTGCGATATCAAGTAAACCTTTGACCGCTTCCCCATTAGCTAAGAAATCGTCAACAATTAGAATGTTATCATCTTCATTTAAGAAACTACGTGATACCGAAATATCATTTGTTTCATTTTTTGTGAAAGAATGTACTTTTGAAGAATAAAGATTATCTGATAGTGTTAATGATTTACGTTTACGTGCAAACACTACAGGAGCACCGATTTCAAGACCTAGCATCACAGATGGTGCGATACCTGAAGATTCGATCGTTAAAATTTTTGTAATGACTTGATCAGAGAATCGATTTGCAAACTCATGACCAATTTCTTTCATAAGCATTGGGTCAATTTGATGATTTAAAAATGAATCTACTTTTAATACAGATGAAGATAAAACTTTACCCTCTTGCATAATTTTGTCGTGTAATAACTTCATTTCCTTGATATCCTTCTTTCTTATAGTAATAACTCATTATGAGCAACTTACATTCCGTTACAGGCAAACGCCGGAAGCAATGCAAGTAATAAAAAACGCTGAATACTTTGATTCCAATCATCTACGAGTGGAGCAAAGCATTCAGCGTAAAAACGTCGAAACGAATAGAAAACACCTCATATGAGGTCTCCTAAAACATTGCTACCCATAGTCGATTCATTTACGGTAAATCGGTAGAAACTTGCGAGCCATATTCTCGCTATTATATGAGTGAAATAGTATAAAGCTGTAAAAACTTCTTATTTTTATCACGCCTTGGCGTCATTTCCAAAAATAGCACTTCATTCGGTATGTGCCTATATCTCACGCTGAATAAAGTCTGTTTTTTCGGAATTTACTATCATTTTAGTGAATTTTAATTGTAAACGTTCGTGTTTTACAATCAACGTACTGATTATATCAGACTATTTTCGAGCTTGCTAGTCATTATTTTAATAAATGGAAGGGCACTGTCATAATGACGACATTTTTGTGAAATAACAGCGATGCGCGAATTAATAGACTCGATTGATTGTGTAACATATGATGCCATCCTTTTTTCGGTAAAAATTGTGGGATGATCACTGTTACTTGATGGCCAGTTTTCGTACATTGATGTTCTACCTTATCAATAAATTTCATCAACGGCTGTGTAATGCTCCGATATGGCGAATAGTATGTTACAAGTCTTATATTTGGCTGCCAAGCTTTCCATTTCTCCTCGAACACTTTTGCTTCCGCTTGATCGAAAGCTACATAAAAGGCAATAATTTTATCAACGTTTAATGACTGCGCGTAATGCAATGTGTTTTCGACTACTTTCGTAATACCCGCGACTGGGACAATGAAGACATTCCCCTCAACAATCGGTAATTTCTCATTATCTAATCTTAGTTGTTGACCAACTGTTTTGTAATGCTGCTTAATACGGTGAAACGTCCAAATAATAATTGGTAAAAAGATAAACACTGGCCATACTTGAGGTAATTTTGTCACAAAAAACATCATAGCTACAATAAAGGAAATGACCGCCCCAATCGTATTAATTACAAATTTAGCAACCCAACCTTTTGGCTTTTCACGCAACCATTTTCGCATCATTCCAACTTGCGCTAAAGTAAACGGAATAAACACACCAACTGCATATAGTGGAATCAAATGCTCTGTTGTTCCACCAAATAAAAAGATTAAAACAATGGCAGCTAAACCAAGCATCAAAATGCCATTTGAATAACCAAGTCTATCCCCACGAACTTGGAATATTCTTGGGATAAAACCATCCTTCGATAAATTAACAGCTAGTAAAGGAAATGCTGAATAACCTGTATTCGCAGCAAGTACTAATATCATCGCTGTTGTTCCTTGCACTATATAATAAAAGATATTACGACCTACACTTGCCTCCGCAATTTGTGAAACAACCGTTTCTTTCGAATTTGGAGCAACTCCATAAAAATAAGCTAGGCTCACAATACCAATAAATAGCACTGCTAAAATACCACCCATAGCTAATAATGTTTTAGAAGCATTTTTTGGGGCTGGATCTCTAAAGTTAGGAATAGCATTTGAAATTGCTTCAACACCAGTCAAAGCTGAACTTCCTGATGCAAATGCTTTTAATAATATAAATAAACTAATACCTGCAACCGGTGTACCAACCTTTGGATGCAACTCAGCAGGAACTTGCCCTGTTACTATGTTATAAGCCCCTACCCCGATTAATATCAACATCACGATTACAAACAAATAAACTGGATACGCTAAAATGGATGCAGATTCTGTTACACCACGTAGGTTTAAAAGCGTTAAACATATAACAAAAAACACAGCGATTATCACATTATAGGGATGCAGACTTGGAAATGCCGAAGTAATGGCATCTGTTCCAGCCGATACACTTACCGCAACTGTTAAAATATAATCGACAAGCAACGATCCACCTGCGACTAGCCCCGCATTGACACCTAAATTTTCCCGAGAAACTACGTATGCTCCACCACCATGTGGATACGCATAAATAACCTGACGATACGAGAAAATAAGTGCTGTCAGTAATACAACTACCCCAGCAGCAATCGGTAGAGAATACCAAAAAGCAACAGTACTTACTGTCATGAGTACAATTAAAATTTGCTCAGGTCCATACGCTACTGATGACAAAGCATCGGACGATAGTATGGCAAGTGCTTTAGTTTTACTAAGCTTTTGCTCCCCCAATGCATCAGATCTCAATGGTTTACCTATAATAAAACGTTTTAATGAGGATTTCATTTACTACACCTTCTAGTTTCATAGAATGTGTTTCACATTTCTAAATCGATTACACTTTAGCATAATTGGTTTTTGTGCCATTCACCGGGGCTTTGTTTCATTAAATGAAGATAAAAAAAATCTACAAGCCATCACTAAATAAGACTTGTAGACGCTCATTCGTCTGCCAAGCTCCACTTTTCTGCTCTTAACGCTTACGAGGTTAGCTGTCGGATTCGGGCCTGAGTAGCCCTACCCTTCAATAAATGAAGAGATTCACCCCAAGATTACCTATGTAATCTGTAAAAATTGGGTCCCCCGCGTCTAATTGCTTCAGCGATTTAGAAATTTGAAACTTTTATAATGATGTCATATTACGCCTGTAATTAAAAAAAGTAAAGATGAAGAAAACGGTTACAAAAAATTTTTTTTACTTGATTTTTTGAATATTTTTATGATGGCTCACTACCTTAACCTGTGGTTGATCTCCGTTCCGATCGAGCGCTTTCTCTGGAAGCCGTTTCACTTGCGTTACAGGGTCTCATTTGTGACGCTGATTTCCAAGGTTCACTCAGCCCCACTCCAATTAACTTATATACTTGGCAACTGTCGCAACTTTGGTGATTAATCTTTATTTTTTAAGGAATAATGTTTTAATATGGGTAGGAAATATATGAATACCCGAATTGGAGATCAATTAAAAAGCCACCTTATAAGTATATTCTTGCTTTTAAAATAGCTAAGTACATTAATCCTTGATCATTTTCAAAGAATCGAATATTTTGCTATGATTCTTCAATACATTATGATACATAATCAAAATCAACGTTCATTAATGACAATTGATTTACTATACTAAAAACATTTCGAATTAAGCAAAAAAATCGAGCAAACTTCTTCACATTTTCTTATTCTAACTATAAAATAGGAATATATCATTTTCCTTTAGGAAACTTTATTTCTCCTGCGATACTCTTTGAAATGAGGGAACAACATGGTTTACAAACGAATGACAAAACCGTCAGCTGAGGCGGTTTTAAATGGAGATATAAAAGGCTGGCGACGAATCTTACCGTTTCTTGGCCCAGCTTTCATCGCAGCAGTTGCCTATATTGATCCAGGCAACTTCGCAACAAATATTACAGCAGGTTCACAATATGGGTATTTACTACTTTGGGTAATCGCCTTTTCCAATTTAATGGCAGTGTTAATTCAATCCTTATCAGCAAAGCTTGGTATTGCTACTGGTAAAAATTTACCTGAAGTAGCACGTGAACATTTTTCTAAAAAAACTTCTATTTTTTTATGGATTCAGGCTGAATTGGTCATTATTGCAACAGATCTTGCAGAATTTATCGGTGCTGCACTTGGACTGTACTTGTTATTCAATATTCCAATGTTGCCTGCAGCGCTTATTACAGCAGTCGGCTCATTTGCTATTCTAGAATTACAGCGTAGAGGCTTTAGAGCATTTGAGGCAGGTATTTCTGGCATGGTGCTTATTGTCGTATTAGCGTTTGCATTCCAAACATTTTTAGCACAGCCAAATTGGGGTGAAGTAACGCTAGGCATTTTCACACCACGCTTTGACGGAGTAGATTCTATTTTACTGGCAACAGGTATTTTAGGAGCAACCGTTATGCCACACGCCATTTACTTGCATTCTTCATTAACCCAAAGTCGTGTCGTTGGCCGAAATGATGCTGAAAAAAAACGTATATTCCGTTTTGAGTTTATTGATATTATTATCGCGATGATTGTCGCAGGCGCTATCAATATGAGCATGCTTGTTATTGCTGCAGCAGTATTCCATACACAAGGCTTAGTAGTTGAAGATTTAGATATCGCTTATAACGGATTAAAAGAGGCGCTTGGTCCGATGGCGGCGGTGTCCTTTGGTCTTGGCCTTCTCATTGCAGGTCTTGCTAGCTCTTCAGTTGGTACACTTGCAGGTGACGTTGTGATGCAAGGCTTTATTAGAAGAAAAATTCCGCTTTATTTACGTCGAGCTATTACAATGTTACCTCCTCTGATCATCATTGCATCTGGAGTTAATGCAACTTATGCACTTGTCCTAAGCCAAGTTGTTTTATCGTTTGGTATTGCATTTGCTCTTGTACCGCTTGTTATGTTTACAAGTAAGCGTGACGTCATGGGAAGCCTAGTCAACCATCGTATTACAACCATATTAGGATGGATTGTCGTAGCGATTGTAGTTGTTTTAAATCTTTATTTATTATGGCAAACGATATTTGGTTAAAAAAATGCCAGACACAAAAACCTTAATTTGGTTTTGTGTCTGGCATTTAAGTTTTTAAAGCTCTTCCGACTGGATGCTTTCTAGAGAGCGTTTAGTCTTTGATGAGCTAATTCTTTATCCTCAAATATCTATCTTCTCAATGTTTCTAAATGATAAATAGGCCACGCTTATACCGATAATAGCTAAAGTGATTGGTATGATAATAATATCATACAAGGTGAAGTTACCTGTATTTGATGATACGGCCGCTACAATTAAAATAGATGATATAATTGTTGCCGGAATAGAGTATTTTCTCATACCAAAATACAATGGTATTAATGCGATGCATGATGCTGCAACTGCATTCATGATCACAACTGGAATTCGTTGTATTATTAGAGAGCTCGTTAATGTATCTGAAACCAATTGGAAATTCTCACTAACAGCACAAAAAATCGCTGTTACAAAAGCAGTTGATATAATAATTGCACTAAAGGTGAAAAGAACAACAATGGCTAACTTTGAAGCAATTAATTTTTTCCTATTTATCGGATACATAAAAGCTACAGTGATCGTTTTATATTTGAATTCTCCAATAATAAGCTTGGCGATTAACGCACTAGCAAAAATAATAAACACTGCTCTTACAGCTGAATCAATAATGCCTAATGCCATCTGATAATTATCAAGGGTTGGGTCCCCTTCTATTTTAGTAATAAATAAAAGCATAAACATAATACCTAATATCACAAAATTTGCGAAAATAGCTCGTTTTATATATGAACCAATATGATATTTTTTCATTTCTAGACCTATTAAATTAAGCACTAGCTACACCTCCATTGATTAACTTCAAGAAATAATCCTCTAATGAGCTCGTTTTTTTGCTAATGCCCTCAATTTCAATATCATGCTCAATCAATGTTTTAGATAGCACCTTTTGTGAAGCTGTCGATTCATAAATTCGAATACAATTGTCATCCATTAGTTTGAAATTAGTAATATTTAATTTACTTTCTATAATAAAGGCAGCCTTTTTCCCATCATTGACAACCACTTCAATATAATCTGCTTGACTACGATTGACATCTTCCATTGTTACTTCCTTAATTAATCTTCCATCCTTAATAACTCCAACTGTATCTGCTAATTGTTCAATTTCACCCAAAATGTGACTAGAGATAATAATTGTAATTCCATAATCTTTACAAAGCATCTTGAATAGCTCTCGAAGCTCTTTTATGCCAACTGGATCTAGTCCATTAATCGGTTCGTCTAAAATAAGTAATTCTGGTTTAGTAATAATTGCACGTGCAATACCCAATCGTTGTTTCATCCCAAGAGAAAAGTCTTTTACACGCTTATTCTCTGTGTTTGTTAGTTTTACTAGATCTAGGACATGAGCTATCTCTTTCTTGTCATAGTAGCCCATATATTCACAATGTAATTCTAAGGTTTCTTTTGCTGTTAAATCTTCATAAAAAATCGGGTATTCAATAATCGTTCCCATCCTTTTCAGCACTTCGTATGAGCGGTCCATTAATTTTTCACCAAAGATTTCGATGTCTCCACTCGTTGGCTTCGTAAGGTTTGTCAACATTTTCATGACTGTCGTTTTTCCGGCACCATTAGGACCTAAAAAACCGTAGATCTCTCCCTTTTTCACATGCATAGTCACAGCAGAAACGACTTCTTTTCCCCCAAACACCTTCGTAAGCTGATTTGTTTTCACAATATATGTCATGTAGATCTCTCCCTTTAATTTAGCTATCTTTATTATAAAAAATGAAACTCTCTAATTTATTACTTGATTCTTACAAATTTCTTAAGCGCAGAAGAAAAGCTTGTAAAGCAATTAAAATGCTCTACAAGCATGACTGTTCAGTACATCATTCGTTTTAATGAAATCGTAAAAATGGTCTTCTCATACGGGATACTGGAAAGCTGGATGGAGCCATCCATTAGTTCTACAAGACGTTTTGTAATAGTTAAGCCAAGACCACTTCCTTGAAAGGATTTATTTCTAGAATCCTCAAGCGTATACATTCTCTCAAAAACATTATCAATATGATATTCGTCAATCCCCTTACCGCGATCCCATACATCAATAAAAATATTAGTATCATCATTTCTTACTGTGAGTCCAATAATGTTTCCTGCCGCTCCATAGGCAATAGCATTTGACAGTAAATTATTTAGAACCCTATCCAACGCTTCTTCATTACCAAGTGCATACACGGATATCTCTGGTATTTTTATTTCAATCTCTAGTCCCATAGACATGACCATATCGTAAAATGATAAAATATTTTTTCGGCAAATTTCACTTACATTAATTTTCGTCATTGGGTAATCCGTATCTCCAGCCTCCAATTTTGCCAGGTCAAAAAATGTATAGATTATTTTTAATACTTCCAATGTTTTCGAATGAACGCCTGTGAGTAACCGTTGCTGCTCCTCTTCACTCAGTGACTGCTTAAGCTTTAGCATTTCAGCATAGCCAAGTACAACTGTTAAAGGTGTTTTAAGATCATGTGAAATATTGGCTAGCATCTTTTTCATGGAGCTTTCCATTTTTCGATGTGTCGCCAGTACTTTTTGATTATGGTCTAGCAACGCATTCATCGCAGTAAGCAGCTGCTGTAATTCCGGATTCGCCGTCGACACTAATATCTTTTCATTCGATTGTTCATCAATGATTGATTGCAGTTTTTGATGCATGTATTGAATAGTAGCGTCTTGTTGTTTTTTTGCTCTCATCTGAAAAATAATAATTCCTACGAGAAACACAATAATCAGTAATAGAAATATAATCATGGAGTTTACCCTTCAAATTTATAGCCGATTCCCCAAAGCGTTTTAATATATTGAGGATTGGATGGATCGTCTTCAATTTTTTCACGTAATCTTCTTATATGTACATTAATAATATTTTCATCCCCATAGTAAGCATCATTCCAAATCAATTGATAAATTTGTTGCTTTGTAAAAACTCGATTACGATTTGTCACGAATAATTTTAGGATGGCAAATTCCTTCGACGTGAGCTTTAGTTTGTGTCCATTCTTCTCTACTGAAAAATTAACAAGGTCGATCGATAAGTTGTCTATCTCTACTATATCTTTCTTATCCTCTACTTGAGTGGAATATTTTGTAGCCCTTCTAATTGCGGCTTTGACACGGGCCGAAAATTCCAGCATCGAAAATGGCTTGGCAATATAATCATCTGCCCCTAATCCTAACCCTAATGCTTTATCAACATCACTATCCTTGGCTGACATGATGATAATTGGCAGCGATGCTTGCTCTCTTATAATCTTTAGAACTTCTAATCCATTAAGTTTTGGTATCATAATATCCAAGATCACTAAATCAAATGGATTGTTTAAACAATTTTGTAATGCTTCTTCTCCATTTATTGCAGAGGTGACAAAGAACCCCTCCATCGTTAAATAGTTTTCTACCATTTCGCGAATGGCTTCGTCATCTTCTACTAGTAAAATATGCTTTTGCACTTTCATGCACCTCTTCCTAATATAAAGCAGTCTATATATGACTTGTCATTACTATGATCATCACCACAAAGAGGGGTTGATTTCCGTTCCAGCTGAGCGCTTTTATCGCTGTCGTACAGAGCAAAGCTTCCTGGGGCGTCTAGCCTCCACTCCAATCAACTTATATACATGGTATACGTTCCAACAAATGTCCTACCCAAAATTTGATGATGTGTTATTTATCTATCAGTTTACCATATTAAGGTTGTGCTCCAAAAGTGGGGGACGATTCGAGAAACTAAAGTCCCCTTTTTATTCTCTCCAGTAATTTTATCTGAAGACCCTAAAATACAGAATTTGCAACACCTTGTATCGATTGATATATTTTGATAATAATCAAAATTAAATTAGCAAGGGCTGAAGAAATGACTTTTAGAAGGAATTACGGTTTTTTTCTATTATATTTTGTATTATCGGGTCGTTATTGTTTTATGCCAGTTTATTAAGATAAGAACGGTATTTTGGGGATTTACTTTTATGTAGGTGCTCTACTCTGGATAATGAGTATTTTTTTGGGGATATCCGGAATAAAATCAAAACAACCAGGTATTTCTAAATTTTTAGGATTACTCATCATTTTTCTTATTCTTATACTCTACGGATCGCTGATTGCTATTATGGGGATACAGGTTTTGGAGCTTAAAGATTGGAACGTTCACCTATAGTGTTTTGATGATACGTCTGGGTTACAAATTCATCAATATTTTTTAACTAAAAAAAACTGTCCTGCGAGCATTTTCTATGGCTCACAGGACAGTTTAATTTTTTTATTGTTCTACTTTTAAATCACATTGCTCTAATGGAAGCATTTTTGTTTTATGCTTGATTTTATAGCCAAGCCATAACAGTAAGAACAGTGGAATACCGATATATGAGACAAGAACTCCGTACCAATCTACTTTATCACCCATAAAGGCATTGTAGTTTTGTCCAATAACAACAATCATACAAACCGTAAAGGCGAATAGCGGACCGAATGGAAATAGCTTTGCTCTATACGGTAACAATTTCGGATCTAAGCCCTGTGCCTCGAACGCTCGACGGAAACGGTAATGACTAAATGCAATTCCTAGCCAGGCAATGAAGCCAGACATCCCAGAGGCATTTAGAAGCCACATATAGACCACACCATCACCAAAGAATGAAGCTAAAAATGCTAGGCAGCCTACAGCTAAAGTTGCCAATAATGCGTAAATCGGAATACCTCGACGGCTTAGTTTAGTGAAAAATTTCGGTGCATGTCCATCTACCGCTAATTGCCAAAGCATACGTGACGATGCGTAAAGCCCTGAATTCCCTGCTGACAGCATTGCCGTTAGAATGATAGCATTCATCAATGATGCAGCGAAGGCGATTCCTAAACGATCGAACACCAGTGTAAATGGCGAAACAGCGATATCTTCAGATAGCAAACGTGAGTCTGTAAATGGAATCAGCATCCCAATTGCACCAATCGCTAAAATATAGAATAAAAGAATTCGCCAGAAAACAGACTTAACAGCTTTCGGAATATTTTTACCAGGGTCATCCGTTTCACCTGCTGTTATTCCAAGTAGCTCCGTCCCTTGGAACGAGAATCCTGCAGCTAAGAAAATACCAAATGTAGCAAGGAAACCTCCGTGGAATGGTCCATCACTGATGAAGAAATTCGTAAAGCCTACAGGAGCTTGTCCTCCTAAAATACCGAAAATCATTAAGAAACTGATGATAATAAAAACGATTACAGTTACAACCTTTATCATTGCAAACCAATATTCACTTTCACCATAGCTTTTTACCGATAATAGATTAAACGTTAAAACTACAGCGATAAATATAACAGTCCAAAGTGCAGATGAGCTATCTGGGAACCAATATTTCATAATTAATGAAACAGCAGAAATTTCCGCCGCAATAGTAATTGCCCAGTTGTACCAGTAGTTCCAACCAAGTGCAAAGCCAAGAGCTGGGTCTACAAATTTTGTAGCATACGTACTAAATGAACCCGATGATGGCATATAGGCTGCCATTTCGCCTAAACTCGTCATTAAAAAATACACCATGACACCGATTAATGCATAGGCGAGTAGCGCACCGCCAGGGCCTGCTTGTGCAATGGCACCACCACTAGCTAAGAACAATCCTGTACCGATTGTACCGCCTAATGAAATCATTGTAATATGACGGCTTTTTAATTCTTTTTTCAGCTTCGGCGCTTTATGGCCGAGCTGATTGACTTTTATCTCACTCACGATATAGCTTCCTTCCTTTTTTAAGAGGCAAAAAAATGCCATCACATGAACGTTGCTGTGATGGCTAAGTAAATCCTCTGTTCTTTCAAAATGATAGCGCAACACGTTGTCCAAACGTGACAGTTCTGTTCCTTTCGGAGACAGCCCCAGCATGAGGTTTTCAAGTCCCCTCACACTTCGGCAGTATTTCCTTTCAACTAATATCTCTAATGCTTGTCATTTCCATTAGTATACTCTTAAATACCGCGACCTCTACCTCAATACAAACATGAGGCATATAAATATTAAATTTATGATGTGTTCTAGTTTAACATACGACCTATGACATTTCAATAACGCGAGTAATATTCAGTGTTTTATGAATTTTCAACTATTTTTAACGTTGTGATAAAGTGGTATAGTGGTTCAATCATAATTGTTCTACCAGGGGGGATTTATTTGACTACTCATGAACATACCGATACTTATCCTAGCAGGAAAATTAACTGGAAAGGTACAACCTTATTACTAGTTATCGGCGTGATTTGCATTGCCTCGACACTACGTATGCCGCTAACAGTTGTTGGCCCCATTATTTCCTTTATCCGTGAAGATCTTGGCATATCCAATATACTAGCTGGCTTTCTAACAACAATCCCATTGCTAGCATTTGCAATCATTTCACCATTCGTACCAAATGTTGCACGTAAATTTGGGCTAGAATTAACATTATTTTTATCAACGATTCTTTTAGCATTAGGAATTGTACTACGCTCCCTTGGCACAACTAGTTTGCTCGTATTTGGTACTGCGCTAATTGGTATAGCCATTTCATTTGGTAACGTACTAATTCCCGGATTAATTAAATTGAAGTTTCCCTATCACGTAGGTTTACTTATGGCATTTTTCACAATGTCGATGAATTTGACAGCTGGACTTGGTGCCGGTATTAGTTATCCTGTTGCCAATTCGTCATTTGGCTGGCAAGGTGCGCTAACAATCGCGCTTGTTCTTGTAGTGTTAACCATTTTAATTTGGATTCCACAGTTGAAATTTAATAAGCCTGAGCCTAATGTTAAAACTACGAAAGTACGTACACCATTATGGAAATCACCTATTACTTGGGCAGTGACAGGGGCTATGGGATTACAGTCATTATTATTTTATACAACTGCCGCTTGGATTCCTGAAATATATATGGCACAAGGATTAGCTGCAGATCGTGCAGGCTGGATGTTTTCCATCATGCAATTTTCACAAGTCCCAATGGCTTTAGCTGTGCCTATTATCGCTAGTAAAATGACATCTCAACGACCTCTCGTATTAATGTTTACGGCATTTTACTTAATTGGGTTTACCGGAGTAGTTATGGAATGGACAAGCCTCGCTATACTGTGGATGGTGCTACTAGGCTTAGCCGGAGGAGCTTCATTCTCATTAGCAATGATGTTCTTTACATTACGTACCCGTACAGCTTTTGAGGCAGCTGATTTATCAGGGTTTGCACAATCACTAGGATATTTATTTGCCGCAATTGGTCCAATTTTATTTGGTTATTTACATGATTTATTCGGCGGCTGGCATATCACTGGTTGGTTATTCATTGTCGTAGTATTGATACTCTTCTTATGTTCATTTAGGGCTTCTAAAAATGAATATGTGGATTAAAAAAGGCAGCTCATGTTACAGTGAGCTGCCTTTCTCTATTAATAAGATGGTTTTTGATAAAAATAGTTGGGTGTATTGTAAACATTAACATAAGGCTTATGGTAAATATGAGTTGTAGCGGGTGAAAGAGGCGGAATCAACCACGTCCAATTGCCCGTAACCTCCCGATCTGCTGCTGCTTCTGTTTCCTCAAACAATTTAAATTGCTGTGCAGCTGTATGATGATCTACAATGCTGACACCGTCTTCTTTAAAGGAATGTAGAACTGCAATATTCAGCTCAATTAATGCCCGGTCACGCCATAGAGAAGCCTGTTTAGTTGTATCAAGGTTGAATATCTCTGCTATAGCGGGCAGCATATTATAACGCTCATGATCTGCTAAATTACGTGCTCCGATTTCTGTACCCATATACCAACCATTGAATGGGGCTGCCTCAAAATCGATACCTGCCATTTGGAAGCGCATGCTAGAAATTATCGGCACTGCATACCATTTCAATCCTAGCTTCTCGACTTGAGAAGATTCTGGATGACGAATCGGTACCTCGAGTACATATCCGTCAGGGATTGTAAACACTTGTGGCTCCCTTCCATCCACCTGTACAACAAGCGGAAGCACATCAAATGCGGTTCTTTCACCTTGCCAGCCAAGTGACTCACATACTTTTGTAAATTCAACAGAATGCGGATCACCAATGACTCCAGACTCCGTGTCATAGCCAGCATAACGGATTAGCTGATGATTCCAGATACGAACTCGACCTGGTGCAAAAACCGTTATCGTTGGACGAATTTTCCCACCATTTGTTGCATATTGAATATGTTCAAGCAAAGCGTTGAAAATATCCTCTTCATTCAAAATATCGCGGGCATCTACAACATGTAGTGATTGCCAAAACAAGCGGCCAATGCACTTATTACTATTGCGCCAAGCCACTCGTGCACCAAAAATTAATTCTTCCGTTGTCGGTATATATTCTCCTGCTGTTTTAATTTGCTGTAATTTATTTTCTAGCCATGTTTTCGACTCATTTTGTTCTACTTGATAAAGTTCTAAAAACTGCTGTACTTCATGTAAATTCATATCGAATTCCTCCATCTACCCTCATATTAGAGGAATAGAACTATAATCACCACGAAAAAATCTGCTAGAAAACATACATATTTTATATATGAAATACTTTGTTCAATATTTCATATCATTTCTTATATTTTTTCAAACTAAAATTATTTATGGATTAGGAATAAGGTCTTAGCCCCTTATTGAATTGCCATTATAAAAAATGTTATCCATTAGTTCTATATTTTATTGGGAATTTCACTTAGAAAGAGGAGATCCAAAAGGAGCCGCCAGTATTATTTATAGTAAAGTTTGACCCATTAATCCCTTTCACAACGGCGTTTTTGAACTAGTTGGCATAAAAAAAGCATGTTGCACAATGTGCAACATGCTTGATGACCCGTACGGGATTCGAACCCGTGTTACCGCCGTGAAAGGGCGGTGTCTTAACCACTTGACCAACGGGCCATGGCTCCGAAGGCAGGACTCGAACCTGCGACAACCTGATTAACAGTCAGGTGCTACTACCAACTGAGCTACTTCGGAATAATGGTGGGCCTAAATGGACTCGAACCATCGACCTCACGCTTATCAGGCGTGCGCTCTAACCAGCTGAGCTATAGGCCCATTATTTTTTGGAGCGGGTGATGAGAATCGAACTCACGACATCAGCTTGGAAGGCTGAGGTTTTACCATTAAACTACACCCGCATATGGTGGGTCAGGACGGAATCGAACCGCCGACACTTAGAGCTTCAATCTAATGCTCTACCAACTGAGCTACTGACCCGGAAAAATGGAGGAGGTAGAGGGATTCGAACCCCCGCGCGGTGTTACCCGCCTGTCGGTTTTCAAGACCGATCCCTTCAGCCAGACTTGGGTATACCTCCGGAAATTATATAAATGGTGGAGCCTAGCGGGATCGAACCGCTGACCTCCTGCGTGCAAGGCAGGCGCTCTCCCAGCTGAGCTAAGGCCCCAACAATCAGGAAAGATGGTCGGAATGACAGGATTCGAACCTACGACCCCTTGGTCCCAAACCAAGTGCTCTACCAAGCTGAGCTACATTCCGATACTATTAGGCTTTTTTGGCGCGCCCGACAGGAGTCGAACCCATAACCTTCTGATCCGTAGTCAGACGCTCTATCCAATTGAGCTACGGGCGCATAATTTTTATAAAAACTTGATGAGCCATGAAGGACTCGAACCTTCGACCCTCTGATTAAAAGTCAGATGCTCTACCAACTGAGCTAATGGCTCATATTAAGAATATGAATGGCTGGGGTACTAGGATTCGAACCTAGGCATGACGGAATCAAAATCCGTTGCCTTACCGCTTGGCTATACCCCAATTATTAAAATGGGGCGACTGATGGGAATCGAACCCACGAATGCCGGAACCACAATCCGGTGCGTTAACCACTTCGCCACAATCGCCACTATATGTAATCATAGTAGTGTTTGATAACGAGTACCTCGAAACCTGGCAGGGGCAGTAGGAATCGAACCCACACCAAAGGTTTTGGAGACCTCTATTCTACCGTTGAACTATGCCCCTAAAAATGGTGGAGGGGGACGGATTCGAACCGCCGAACCCTAAGGAGCGGATTTACAGTCCGCCGCGTTTAGCCTCTTCGCTACCCCTCCAAGGGATGATGCCGGCGATAGGAGTCGAACCCACGACCTACTGATTACAAGTCAGTTGCTCTACCAACTGAGCTACACCGGCAAAAAAAATGGCGGTCCCGACCGGGATCGAACCGGCGATCTCCTGCGTGACAGGCAGGCATGTTAACCGCTACACCACGGGACCATAATGGTGGAGGATGACGGGCTCGAACCGCCGACCCCCTGCTTGTAAGGCAGGTGCTCTCCCAGCTGAGCTAATCCTCCACATGGTAAATAAGCGAAGCGACGTCCTACTCTCACAGGGGGAAGCCCCCAACTACCATCGGCGCTAAAGAGCTTAACTTCCGTGTTCGGTATGGGAACGGGTGTGACCTCT